>CAZBBZ010000274.1:0-4504 GCA_964489925.1 uncultured Rhodobacterales bacterium | reverse complement strand
GCGTGGAAAAAATCTTGGTCGAGGACGCGCAAGTGGTGATTTATCCGCAAGGCACTAGGGTCAAACCGGGTGAATCCATGCGCTATAAAATCGGGGCAGGGGTGCTTTATGAGCGGCTCGGCATGACCTGTGTGCCTGCGGCTACCAATGTGGGCGTGTTTTGGGGGCGCAGTGGAATTTTGCGCAAACCCGGTGTTGCGGTGCTCGAATTTTTAGACCCGATTGAGCCGGGTTTGCCGGTGCATGAAGTCGTCGCCAAAATGGAAGCGGTGATTGAACCTGCGTCCAATGCACTGATGCGCGAGGCGGGGCTCGACGTCTGATATGGGCCGTCGCTAATGCGGCTATGCCACCAACGCGTGATTGCCCATGTCCAAAAAACGCACACGGCGCTGTTGGATTAGCGCAGACGAGTCCAGCTTGGTTGTTTCTTTCAGCGCCTTTTCGATGGCTTTTGAAACGCCTTTAATCACCATCTGATTGTCCCGCTGCGCTCCTCCAAGTGGTTCTGGCACAATTGTGTCGCACACCCCAAGCTTATGCAGGTCTTGCGCGGTAAGGCGCAGGGCTTCGGCGGCTTCGCGCATTTTGGCGGCATCTTTCCAAAGGATCGAGGCACAGCCTTCCGGCGAAATCACCGAATAGATCGAGTGTTCCAGCATAATCAACCGATCGCCAGAGGCAAAAGCCACCGCACCACCGGACCCACCTTCACCAATAATCACCGAAATTAGTGGGGACGACAGGGACAGGCATTTGTCCGTTGATCGCGCAATCGCTTCGGATTGGCCGCGTTCCTCGGCGCCTTTGCCCGGATACGCGCCTGGCGTGTCCACAAGGGCGATCACGGGCAGACCAAAGCGGTGCGCAAGGTCCATCAAACGGATCGCTTTACGGTAGCCCTCGGGACGAGCCATGCCGAAATTACGCTCGATGCGGGATTTGGTGTCAAAGCCCTTTTCCTGACCCAGAACCACAACGGGCTGATCATTAAATCGAGCCAAACCACCCATAACCGCGTGATCGTCCGCAAAATTGCGGTCCCCAGCAAGCGGCGTGTATTCGGTGAACAATTCAGCGATATAATCTTTGCAATGGGGGCGCTCTGGATGGCGGGCCACCTGACATTTACGCCAAGGGGTCAGGTCAGAATAAAGCTCCTGCAACAAAGCCTCTGCTTTGCTATCAAGCGCTTTGGCTTCTTCGTCTACATCCATTTCGGGGTTTTGGCGCGCAAGCGTGCGCAGTTCTTCTGCCTTGCCCTCGATTTCTGCGAGACCTTTTTCAAAGTCGAGATAATTTTTCATTCGCCTGCTCCACGAAGTCGCGTTTGCAGCTATATGGCGATTTGGGCGCAGGTTTGCAATCGGGCTCTTAGCCCTTAATCAACTCCGATTGGCGCACGATCACTTCGGCTTGACGGATCGATGCCAAATCAACAAGACGCCCCTTGTAAACAGCGGCCCCTTGGCCTGCGGCTTCGGCCTCTTGCATGGCTTGCAAAATCTCGCGGGCCTCGGTGATTTGCGCCTCTGACGGGGTGAAAACCTCATTGGCAAGCGCGACCTGTTTGGGGTGGATCGCCCATTTGCCAACCATACCGAGTGTTGCTGAACGGTTTGCCTGTGCGGTGAAACCTTCGGCGTCAGAAAAATCGCCAAACGGACCATCCACAGGCAAAATGCCATGGGTGCGGCACGCCGCAACAATCGCCACCGTCGCCATGTGCCACGGGTCCGGGTAATGTGCTGCGCGCTCCGGCGTTTCTGCGTCGCCGGGAAGCATGTAGTAATTGGCCTGCGTGCCGCCAATCCCCGTGGTCGCCATGCCCATGCTTGCGGCGTAATCGGCGGCGCCAAGGCTCATGGCTTCAAGCCGGGGCGAGCCTGTGGCGATTTCATTGATATTGGCAAGACCCGCAGCGGTTTCGATGATGATTTCAAAACCGATCTTCTTTTTGCGGTTTTTAGCGGTTTCAACTGCGCTCACCAGCGCATCAACCGCATAGAGATCGCCCGCATTGCCGACTTTGGGGATCATAATCTGATCCAGCCGTTCTGATCCGTTTTCCAGCAAATCAACCACATCGCGGTACCAGTAAGGCGTATCAAGACCGTTGATGCGCACCGATAGGGTTTTATTGCCCCAATCGATATCGCCAATGGCCGCGATGATGTTCTTGCGCGCCTCGTCCTTGTCGCCGGGGGATACGCTGTCTTCGAGATCAAGGTTGATGACATCCGCATCCGAGCCAGCCATCTTTTCAAAGATCGCAGGGCGCGAGCCGGGGCCAAAGAGCTGGCAACGGTTGGGGCGAGCGGGGGCGGCGGGCTGGACCTTGAAAGACATGGAAAGATTTCCTGCTGAATTTGTAATATTGTTGCGCAGACAGGTAACTTCGCGGTGGCAGGCCTGTCAACTGCGTTTTGTGCGCTGCATCATTTTTCTGGTGCGCATAGAGAGGTCACTTGTCAGCCGCGCCGATTGATCGAAATTACTCGTCCGGATAAATGCAAATCGGGCGCTGAAGCAGAGCAAAACCTTTTTCTCGTGTGAACCTTTGTGCATCTCGGTGGCTGAATTATTTTTGCAGCATACCCGCACTTAGTTTTTAAAAATTGAACTAATCACCGGTTTGGGTGAAGTTTTGACACAATACAAAAATGAACGGGAGGAAAACATGAAATTTAAATTCGCATTGGTCACAGCCGCGGCAGTCGCAGTTTGTGCACCCGCATTCGCCGAAGACGATCTAAGCGCCGAGCAGCTTGCGCAAATCGACGCTTTGATGAGCGCCATGCGCTGTGAAATCGCTGGCGATGTTGAGGTTGAGGACGGCGAGATTGAACTTGATGATGTGATCTGCGCAGGCGGTCAGTTCGATTTCGAAATGAACATGGATCTGCACATAACAGGCGCGCGCGGCGAGTGATTTTAGCGCGCACCTGAGAGGTAAAACCTTGGGTGCGCGTTTACCCTGCCTCGACCGGGCCACCTGCGTCTTTCCAATCTTGGAAGCCGCCGATGTTCACCACATCCGTGTAGCCCATGTCTTTTAGGGTCTTGCCTGCAAGTGCGGCTTGCCCACCTTTGGCGCAAAGCACGCAAATCTTGGCGTCTTTTTGCAAGGCTGGGTTATAAAACGCCTCCATAGCAGGGTCGGCCATGAATTCGATCATGCCGCGCGATACGCGCTCTGCACCCGCAACTGTACCACTTGCGGTGATTGAATCGCTGTCGCGCACATCGACAAATACGGCGCCGCCGGATTTATGCAAATCCACGGCTTCTGCGCTGGAAAGTTTCGGCACAACAGCGTTGGCTTCGGCGAGGTAGTCTTGAGCGGTTTTCATAATCGGTTCTCCGAGGTTTGATTCTTCTCGGCCACCCTAACAAAATCGCGGTGATCTTGAACCGCTCATTGTCGGCGTCACGAAGCCTTTACTGGGCCTTTACTGCAAATCGCCAAAAGCTGTCGTCAAACGTGCGACGGCTTCTTGCACCCGCGCGCGCGAGGTGGCGACGTTAAAGCGCATGTAATTTTCGCCCCCTTTGCCAAAAGTGGGGCCGTGATTGGCGGCAATGCTTGCGTCTTTTAGCACGCGATCTGAAAATTCCGGGCGCGCCATCCCGGTGCCAGAAAAATCGACCCAAGACAGATAGGTGGATTGCATCGGCATCACGGACAAACCGGGGATCGCGCTTACGCCTGCCTCAAAAATGCGGGCGTTCTCGGCGATATAGGCGTTGACTGCCTCTAGCCAATCTTCACCATCTTGCAACGCCGCTGTGGTCATCACCATGCCATAACGGTTGGGCGAGCCACCATGACTGGCGTGCGCTTTGGCGAATTTTGCGCGCATGTCCGGGTCTTCGATGATCGCAAATCCGGTTTCGCCACCTGCAATATTGAACGCTTTGGACGCGGCAGTGAGCGTGATTAGATTTGGGGCGGCTTGGGGGGCTGTGGCCGCTGTATTCAGATGGGTTGCACCGGGGAAAACCAAATCCATGTGAATTTCATCAGATACCAGCACCAAATTATGTTTCAGACAAAAATCAGCCAAAGCGTTGATTTCAGCCGCACTCCACAACCGTCCGCCCGGATTATGAGGTGAGCAAAACACCAGCATGGTTTCGGACCCATCCAACTGAGCTTCGAGCGCGTCGAGGTCCATGTGATAGACCCCATCAGTGATCGGCATTTCGCACTCAACCACCCGGCGCTCTTTGGATTCAATTTTGCGCGCGAATGCGTGGTAAACTGGGGTGAACAGGATCACGCCATCGCCGGGTTTTGTATAGGCTTCAAGCGTGATCGCGAGCCCATGCACCACCCCGTGGGAAAAGAAAATCCAGTCGTTTTTCACGGCCCAGCCGTAGCGTTTGGTCATCCAATCAGAAATGGCAGTCTTAATTTCGCGATCATCCCCGTAATAGCCCACAACACCGCGATCGAGTTCCGCCTGCATTGCCTCGCGCACCGCCGGGCAAGCCGGAAAAT
>CAZBBZ010000273.1:0-4521 GCA_964489925.1 uncultured Rhodobacterales bacterium | reverse complement strand
ATGTGGCGCGAGCGGCGAATGTTGGGCCTGCACATCAAGCAGCATACGCAAATCCCGCGGATGCCACGCCATCGGCCCGCTGGTTGACATTTGCTTATGAAACGCATCGCCCTTTGGCTCGGCAGGCACCAAGCCATAAGACGGGCGAAAACCATAGACATTGTTCCAACCCGCCGGATTGCGCAGGCTTCCCATCATGTCCGAGCCATCCGCAATCGGCAGCATTCCTGTCGCCAGCGCCACCGCCGCCCCGCCTGATGAGCCGCCGCAAGTGCGGCTTTGGTCGAACGGATTTAGCGTTGCGCCAAACACCTCGTTATAGGTCTGCGAGCCAAGGCCAAATTCCGGGGTATTGCTTTTGCCAATCATAATGGCGCCAGCATTGCGCATCCGCTCGACCAAGAGGCAATCTTTTGGCGGGACAAAGCCTTCAAACACCTTAGAGCCGTAGGTCGTGGTCAGATTGGCGGTTTCAAACAAGTCTTTGGGAGCCAGCGGCAATCCATGTAGCGGCCCGCTTGGGGGCGCGTTATCTGCCGCGCGTGCTTGCGCCAAAACCGCATCCCGGTCGCGCAGACTGACCAGCGCGTTCAGCTTTGGATTGACCGCCTCAACCCGGTCCAGAAATGCGGTGATGACCTCAACCACCCCCAGCTTACGCGCGCCAATCATTGCGGACAATTCATGGGCGGGCAGGGTGGTTAAATCGCTCATCGGTTAAGCCTTTGTGATGATCCGGTTGATATGCCCCATCTTGCGACCGGGCCGCGCTTCGGCCTTGCCATAAAGATGCAGCCCCGCAGTTGTGACATCCGCCCAACCATGGGCATCATCGCCGATAAGATTGATCATTTCCACATCCGCATGGCGCATAGGTTCACCCAAAGGCCAACCCGCCACGGCGCGGATATGCTGTTCAAACTGATCCACCACACAACCCGCTTGGGTCCAATGGCCAGAGTTATGCACGCGCGGCGCGATTTCGTTGACCAGCATCGCGTCAGCAGTGACGAAAAATTCGATCCCCATGACGCCGATGTAATCAAGCGCGTTTAGAATTTTTCCGGCAATCAAAATCGCCTCGCCGCTTTGCTTTGCTGAAATTTCGGCAGGCACGGTTGTGCTGTGCAAAATCCCGTCCCGATGGACGTTTTCACCAATATCAAACACCGCAATCGGCCCCTTAACGCCGCGCGCGGCAATCACCGACACCTCGCGCTCAAAGGGGATCATGGCTTCCAACACCGCTGGTGCATCCGCAATATCGCGCATGGCGTCTTTGGCCTGAGCACCCTCGCGAATACGCACCTGACCTTTGCCGTCATAGCCAAAGCGACGGGTTTTTAGGATCGCGGGTGGGGCAACGCTTCCCAAAGCCGCGTGCAATCCTGCCAAGTCATCCACTTGCGCAAAAGGCGCGACAGGGATGCCCAAGGATTGCAGAAATTCTTTTTCCGCGATGCGGTCTTGGCTGACGGCCAAGGTGCGTCGGTTGGGGCGCACGGGCGCGATGGCTTCGATCGCATCTAAGGCGGTTTCGGGGATGTTTTCGAACTCGTAAGTCACCACATCCACCGCCTTGGCAAAGGCTGTGAGCGCTGTGATGTCGTCATAGGCCGCGATTGTATGCGCATCTGACACTTGCGCGGCAGGTGCATCGCTTGCGGGATCGAAGATATGACATTTCAGGCCCAGCCGCGCTGCTGCCAGCGCCAACATGCGGCCCAACTGTCCACCACCAAGGATGCCGATGGTCGAGCCGGGTTGAAGTGCTTCACTCATCACGGGGGTCCAACGGGATACCATCGGATATTGCCTTGCGATGCGCGTTCAGACGATCCGCCAAACCTGCATCGCCAATCGCCAAAATTTCTGCCGCCATGTAACCAGCGTTCTTAGACCCGGCTTTGCCAATGGCCATTGTTGCCACCGGATAGCCGCCGGGCATCTGCACAATCGACAATAGCGAATCCATGCCCTTCAGCGCTTCGGTCTGCACGGGAACCCCGATCACAGGCAGGCGCGTCTTGGACGCAACCATGCCCGGCAAATGCGCCGCGCCACCAGCTCCGGCAATGATGACCTGCAATCCGCGGTCAACCGCTGAATTGCCATAGTCCCACAACCGATCCGGCGTGCGATGGGCGGACACCACGCGGGTTTCGTAGCTTATTCCCAGTTCATCAAGCACAAGGGCGGCATGTTCCATTGTTGGCCAGTCTGACGTACTGCCCATAATGATGCCAACGCGGGTCTGGCTCATTGTTTTCCCACCTCACCAATCGCAAAGAAGAGGCGGGTTTAGCCCATGCAACGGGCTTAGGCAATAATGTCAGGGGTCAAGTTGCTCGCAATCACAGTGATCTGGTCTTTTAGCGCCAATTTGCGCTTTTTCAGCCGCCGTAGAGCCAAACGGTCAGGCACCTGCATTTCTTCGATGGCAACAATCGCCACGCCTAAATCCGCATGTTCCGTGCGCAGGGTCATTAGCCGTTTGCGCAGGGCCATTTGTTCGGGGTCGGGTTCGGTCATGGGATGTTTTGCCTTGGAGCTTGTCGGATTGGGTATCTTACCGTGTTTGCAGATTCGAAAAAAGGTTCATCTACTGCCTTGAATACGCCGCTAAGTACTCACATATTTTTAACACGGTTGCCGCAGATGCGGGACCATCCAAAAGTCGCTTAATATAGAAGGACTTTATAGTATGAGCAGAGTAAGCTTCGGGTCGCATCCGTTTTTGCTTGGGTTTGACCAATTGGACCGCTTGGTGGAACGCACCTCCAAATCGGGCAATGACGGTTATCCCCCCTATAATATCGAACAGATTGACGAACACGCCTATCGCATCACTTTGGCGGTTGCGGGATTTTCAATCGAGGATTTGACGATCACTACCGAAGATAAGCAGTTGTTGATCGAAGGCACAGGTGGCGCAGACGATGTTGAACGCGTGTTCTTGCATCGCGGGATCGCCACACGGCATTTCAAGCGGTCGTTCGTCTTGGCCGATGGCATGGAAGTTGCCAATGCGGAAATGGAAAATGGGCTGTTGCACATCGACCTTTATCGCACGCCCCCCGAAAAAACGGTCAAATCGATCAAAATCAAAACGGCCTGAAAGAAGGACATCTGATGATGGATACTCCATTTAATGCACTAAACGTGGACGACAAAATCGTTTACATCCGCCCGCTCGAAGACCGCGATGTCCCACAAGAGGTCATGGCCAAGGTCGGCGCGCGCGATGATGCTCATGCGATTTTGGCTCAAGACGGCAATGTGATTGGCTTGGCGCCAAGTCGTGAAATTGCGTTCGAAATGGCGCGCGAGCATGAGCTTGCTCCGATGAGCGTTCACTAACGCAATCATAAGCTGTCGCTAAAAAGTAGGTCACAACCGCACGCAGACATTGCGCGCCAATCCTGTGGCATGTATTCCAAACCCAACCGTGTTGACGCGCGTCAAAGCGCGTCATTCTTACTATTGCTCACGCGTGCTTTAAGTTTGGCACGCTTAACGCAATCAAAATTGGAGTTTGTTTCATGACCAACGTCGTCATCGCCTCTGCCGCCCGTACCCCGGTTGGGTCGTTCACTGGAAGTTTCGCAAACACGCCCGCCCATGATTTGGGTGCGGCTGTATTGGAAGAAGTCGTTGCCCGCGCCGGGATCGACAAAGCGGATGTCTCTGAAACGATCATGGGTCAGGTTCTGAGTGCAGGACAAGGTCAGAACCCCGCACGCCAAGCGCATATCAACGCGGGTCTACCGCAAGAAAGTGCCGCTTGGGGCATCAACCAAGTGTGCGGCTCTGGCTTGCGCGCCGTGGCGATTGGTGCCCAGCACATTCAGTTAGGGGATGCGGATATCGTGGCGGCTGGTGGTCAAGAAAGCATGAGCCTTAGCCCCCATGTGGCGCATATGCGTGCGGGCCAAAAGATGGGCGACATGAAGTTCATTGATTGCATGATCAAAGACGGTCTTTGGGATGCGTTCAACGGCTATCATATGGGCGTTACGGCAGAAAACGTTGCCAAGCAGTGGCAGATCGGGCGCGACCAGCAGGACGAGTTTGCGGTTGCCAGCCAGAACAAAGCGGAAGCTGCGCAAAAGGCGGGCAAGTTCGCGGATGAAATCGTGGCCTATACGATTAAGCACCGCAAAGGTGATACGGTTGTGGATCAGGACGAATACATCCGCCACGGCGCAACCATTGATGCGATGCAAAAACTGCGCCCGGCCTTTGACAAAGAAGGTTCAGTGACGGCGGCCAATGCCTCTGGTTTGAATGATGGGGCGGCCGCGACGTTGTTGATGAGTGCTGATGACGCGAACAAGCGCGGCATCGAACCGCTTGCCCGCATCGTTTCTTACGCAACTGCTGGTCTTGATCCGGCGATCATGGGCGTTGGCCCGGTTTATGCATCGCGCAAGGCGCTTGATAAAGCGGGTTGGAAAGTGTCCGATCTTGATCTGGTCGAAGCGAACGAAGCCTTTGCCGCCCAAGCCTGTGCTGTGAACA
>CAZBBZ010000272.1:0-4521 GCA_964489925.1 uncultured Rhodobacterales bacterium | reverse complement strand
CGTCATTCCCCTTGCCCGCCTTGCAGAGATCACCAAAGCATTGGCAGAGGTCAAAGCCGCCGAAGCAATACTAGAAGATAAAGTCGCAAACGGTCTGAAATACGGGCAAGACGTGATCGACTTGGTCAATGGGCCGCTGACGGAAAAGACGTCAAGCAAAGGGACCGCTTGAACGGCTGTTCAGAATCATAAAGAACGCCTAAGGTAGCTTTTTGCTTGATCGGACCCAAGTGCATGCCCAACGCGAATGACATCAAAGAATTGGCCGATACGGTTGGCAACACGCTTGATACGCATCTAAAAACGCGGGGCCGCTCTTTGTCGGACCGTTTGCCGCGCGCTAAAAAGAAGCTGCCGCGCAAGCTGGCGGCCAGTTTGGAAAAAATTTCAGCCGCAGAACACCACGCAAAAGTACGCCCGCAAGTGAGCCAGAAACAACTGCAAGATTTGCGCAAGGAACAGAAAAAGATCGAAAAATACGTGGGCGGCATTGATCGGCCCGGACAGCGCAAACAAGCATTGCGCGGCTGGGCCAGCGCGCTGGTGTTTAATCTTGCGTTATTTGCAGCAGCCTTCAGCGCTTGGATTTATTTCGCGCAATCATGAAGTTTGCATATAAAAAAACGGGCCATCGCTGACCCGCTTTTTTATGCAGTATTCAATTTGTTAAACCCGAAGCGATTAGGCCGCGCGTTGTTCGTCAGCTTCTTGAACCGCCTTGGCTTGCGCCTGACGCTCTGACTCTTCGCGTGACAGCGCAACAGAGGTTCGCACACCGCGCTTCACGAAATCAACCATGCCGTTTACACAGCGTTCTGTCGGGTCGATGCCCGCACACATAAGCACTTCGCGTCCGTCCCGAGAACGCGCCCAACGAGCAATTTGCTCGGCACCATTACTATATTTCTTGTCGTCCGCGATTGCGTCGTCCAAAGCCGCAAGCACTACAGCGGCAAACAGCTTTTGAGCCCGCGCGCCCTGATCTTTGTCAAACGCGGCGGAATCTATCTCATCAAACATTCATCGTCCCTAACTTTGCGAATCTTTTTTTGCCGTCGCCAAATATGACAAGAATGTGGCAAATCAGGCAGGGTGTTACGCGCATGGCAGCCATGCGCTGAGCGCATAGCTAGGTTAATTCTGGCTACTCTTAGCCGTCGAGAAACGGCTTTTGGGCGAAGAAAATTAACAAAAAGATAATTTTTTCAATAACTTGTCGGATTTCAGCAAATTTTCATGCAAACCTTGGAAAAGGTGGCATTAAATTCGGAAAAAACTGCCATATCACAGAAGAAAAGTGCAAAACGGCGTTTACTTTCCCTTTTCAGGGCCTGATTAGCAGGTTTTCTGCACTAATTCGCATGGCCAGTGACCCTTTTAATTCCAGGGACCCTATTAACTATCGCGCGAACTGAATGGCCAAAGACGTCGCCTATTTGTCCTTGGCGCTTTCATCCTCGGTCGAATGTTCGGACAGCGTGCCAATCTGACTCGCCACAAAGCCGAATGTCACCACTGGCAGCACGAAGGTTTTGAAATTCACCCAAGCATCCGTGCTCATCATCCGCCAAACAACCTCATTGGCCACGGCCAGCGCTGCGAAAAACAGCGCAAAACGGAACGTGAACTTCATCCAACCTGCATCGCTCATAGGGATCATTTCCCCCATCAAAAGCTTCAAGTAACTCTGCCCGCGCATCAACCCAAAGCCCAAGGCGGCGGCAAAACACGCATATAAAATCGTCGGCTTCATCTTGATAAACGTCGCGTCCTGCAGCCAAAGCGTCAGCCCGCCAAACACCACGACCATGATCGCCGTGACAACCGCCATTTTCGGCAAATGCTTGGTCAAGACCCACGACAGCGCCAGCGAGATCAGGATCAGCGGGATGAATACCTTAGTGGCAAACAAAATCTGCGCCAGTTGCGCCTCGGTTTCCGTCGCGCCTTCAGCCACAGGCGCCCAGCGATAGGCAAGAAAAAACGCAATGATCGGGCCGATTTCCAGCCCCAGCTTTAGCAACGGGTTGGCTTGTTTCTCAGTCATGTTTTCTCACCTTAAGCTCCGAATTCCACAATCACCGCGCCCAGCGCGATCACAGCGATAATTCCTAATCTGCGCGGTCCCACCGGTTCTTTCAAGATCACCCAACCAATGAGCGCTGCGAATATCACCGATGTTTCCCGCAGTACCGCGGCCTCGCCCACTTTGTCGAGCCTTGTGGCCAGCATCACCGCGCCAAACGACAGAAACGCCAAACAAGACCCGAAAAAGCCCCAACGCATCATCGGCCAAAACCGTGGCGGGGTCGGATCACGCACCCACATGCGGTAAGCCAGCAGCGGAAATACCAGACTGTCGACGATGAAAAACCACACCACAAAAGTAAACGGGTTCGGCGCAAGCCTAATCCCATAGGCATCATAGGTAGTATAAATCGCCACAAACACGCCTGTGGCCGCGGCAAAAGCGATGCCCGCCATCAAGGTCGATCGATCCAAGCCCGCTTTGCTGACATTATAAACCGCCAGCGCAAAAATACCCCCCGACAAACACGCAACCCCAGCCCATTGGGTCGGTGTAAAAGTTTCACCGAAAACAAACCCCGCAAAAATGACCGTCGCCAGCGGTCCGGTGCCGCGCATAATCGGATAGACCGCCGTGAACGCGCCGCGCGTGTAAGCTTTGGCCAGAAGTATTTTATAAATCGTATGAATAAAGAAGACGCCAACCATGATGATCCAAAGGTCGCGCGTGGGCCAAGGGACGACAAACAGGGCAAGCGGCAGGGCAATCAGCGCCGAGTTCACATCAATCACGCCGCGCATCATCCACGGATTATAGCGCCCATTTTGCAGCGCCCCAAAAATCGCATGAAACACCGCACTCATCAGCGCCAAGATCATCGCAATCCGCGCGCCCTGTGCGGTCCCTTCAACTGCTGCGAACCATTCTACAACGCTCAAGAGTTCGCCTCTTTTACGAGGTCATTCAGCTTGCCCATTGTGCGAAAATTGCGCGCCGTGACCGGAACGGCGATCAGCTTATCTGCCTTTACCGCAAATTTGGACCGCGCCAATCCATCTGGCGCATACAAAATAACCGCATGTTTGCCCACGATCACCCTTTCCCTTGGCCCAAGCCCGTCTACGAACTCATCGGCTTTCGGCAAAACATCCGGCGGCGTGCGATACACAAAAGCATGGGCATGGGTCGCGTCCCCTCCGGCCTCGCCAGCTTTTAAGATCGCTTCAAGCCCTTCAACCGTCAAGACAGCGGGCCAAGTGTCCACGTCAAAGTCGCGTTTAATAACGTCCTTAATCAGCGCGGCAAACGGTTCAGGCGCCAGATCACTCTGCGCAATGATATTGCCGCTTTGAATATACGTTTGCACCTCGCGCAGCCCCGCGCCTGTCAACGCTTCCCGCAGCTCTGACATGCGCACGATATTGTTGCCCCCCACGTTGATCCCACGCAATAGGGCAATATGCACCGTCATTCAGGAGCGATCCCGGTCAGGGCTTGGGCGAATTCTTCTGGGTCAAAGGGCGCAAGATCGTCGATGGCCTCACCCACACCAATCGCATGGATCGGAAGACCGAATTTGGCCGCCAATGCGACCAACACACCGCCCTTTGCCGTGCCATCAAGTTTGGTCATCACCAGACCCGACACCGCCGCTATATCCGTGAAAATTTCCACCTGCGACAAAGCATTTTGCCCAGTCGTCGCATCCAGCACCAACAGGGTGTTATGCGGCGCGTCCGGATCGCGCTTGCGGATCACCCGGACAATCTTGGCCAGTTCTTCCATAAGGTCAGAACGGTTCTGCAAACGGCCCGCCGTGTCGATCATCAACAGATCGGCACCATCAGCCTCGGCCTTGGCCATCGCATCAAACGCCAACGACGCGGGGTCCGAACCTTCGGGCGCGGTAAGTACCGGCACCCCTGCCCGTTCGCCCCAGACCTGTAACTGTTCCACCGCAGCTGCACGGAACGTATCGCCCGCGGCAATCACCACGGATTTGCCTGCTGCTTTGAACTGGCTGGCCAGCTTACCGATGGTCGTCGTCTTACCAGAGCCATTCACGCCCACCACCAAAACCACTTGCGGTTTTTTGGCATAAAGCGGCATGGGGCGCGCAACAGGGTCAAGCACCCGGCGCACTTCGCGGGCAAGATGGGCTTTGATTTCATCGGTGGACAAGCGCTGGCCAAAGTAATCCTGCGCCATGTTCGCCGAAATTTGCATGGCCGTCTCAACCCCTAGATCGGCGGTGATAAGCAAATCTTCCAGCGCCTCTAGCATGTCATCGTCAAGCACACGGCGTTTGACAACTTTCGGGGCTTTGCGACCCATTAGGCGGCCAAAGAAACCGGGCGTGGCAGCGGTAGCCTCTGTTGCTTGGTCCTCGGGCGCATCGCTTGCCAGCGCATCAATCGGGTTCTCAAGCGAGATCTCTGTGCGCAATTCTGTTTGTGGTTCTGGAGCAAGTTCCGGCTCAGGCTCAGGCTCAG
>CAZBBZ010000271.1:0-4535 GCA_964489925.1 uncultured Rhodobacterales bacterium | reverse complement strand
TCTTACCTACATGTGAAGCACCATGCCCAACCAAACCGCCAGCCCTGTGGACGGTCTGGCGATGCCCGGGGGCTTCGCCTTGATTCCGGGCTGGGCGCATGAAGCCAATGTCCGCAACCTCCCCAAAGTTGCCTATGTCCGCTTCGTGCCAAGGGCGGCCTTTAGGCAAAGAACCTAGCCAGACCGGGGGATGGCGATCCGATCGTAGTTCTACTTACTTTATGCCAGCCAATACCTTCTAGCTTACATGTGAAGCACCAAGCTCAACCAAATCGCCAGCCCATGGGACGGTCTGGCGATGCCCGGCGCTTCGCTTGATTCCGGGCTGGGTGCGTATGACCAAAGTCCGCTCTGTCCCCCCAGAGCGACGTTTAGGCTAAGCACTTAGCCAGACCGGGGGATGGCGATCTGCCCGTTGTTCTACTTACTTTATGGTAGCCAAACACCCCTAGCTTAAATGTGACGCACCAAGCCCAACCAAACCGCCAGCCCTGCGGACGGTCTGGCGATGGACCGGCGCTTCGCTTGAGTCCGGTCCGGGCGCGCAAAACCAATATCCGCAACGTCCCCCAGAGCGACCTTTAGGCTATGCGCTCAGCCAGATCGGGGGATGGCGACCCTGCGTCAATGACGCGCGCTTTATGGCTGCCAAATGCCTCGCGGCCAGATGCACAGCACCAAGCCTTAGCCAAATCGCCAGCCCGTCGTGCTGAAAGCACGCCTTTGGCGTGACGGACGGTCTGGTGATCGCTAGAACGGCTATTCCAGTAGGCGTGGGAGGCGGCTTCGCCTCTATAGCGGCCGACTATTGCGCCAAGCCATTCTTGATGATCTGCGCAAGTGCTATCGCCATCGCTTCATTTGGCACGTCCGAAAAATAGGGACCGACGCCTTTCACCGTTAGCTTCAAACGATCGGCTGACGTGCGTTTTATGCGGGCTGCGTGGCCCGACTTGTTTTCTTTGTAACTCGGAAAACTGCCAATTTCGATCAAGGCTTTGCTTGGATCAACGGGGGTCACGGGGCTTTGCCAAAAGGAGGAGTTGCAGGGTACGGGAGCGCGGCATTCTGGTAGGTCTTTGTGTTGCAAGATCGCTAAGAGCTGCTCTGTTAGGGCGGGGCTTGAGATATCTTGATCAACCTCGATGACCACTGAATGACCCGGCGTTGGCATAAGCAGTCCCAAGACGCAGCCCGGTGTTAGAACAATCACTAAAATCCACAGAACTTTCATTTCAAAACCTTAACTCAAATCAATAATCATCGCCCGCATAGCGGTTGGCCAGCCCAACGCTTGGCCCATCGCCGATAAATTCGGCCCAGACCCCGCCCGGTCGCCAAATGCTGTCCATAAGCGCATAGGCTGATGCGGTTGTGCCGCCCAAACCCGCGCGCGCATAGCGGTAAAAGAACGCGGACACCCGTGCGTTATAGATGCAATGCACATGCACGCGTTGCCCATCAAGCCGGGACATGGCAGCGCAAAATGCGTCAAAATCTGCGTTTGTCGGATCGTCAAAATCCACGGGGATATGGGTGTAGGTCATGCCCAGCGCTTGGACCTCACCCGGCTCGTCCGTGAGCGCGCCCTTATTGGTATGGGGGGCGAGGTTGAGGATATGTTTTACCCCGGCGGCGGCGAGGGTGGCGAGTTGTGCTTCGCTTGGTTGGCCCGACAGGGTGATATTTTCGGTCCATATACGCCAATTCAGAATGTCGTTTAGGCTTGTCATGTGATCAATCCAATCTCTGTCATTCTTTAAGGGGGCATTCTTTAAGAGGTCATTCTTTAAGGGGGGTCAGCTTCGCAGGGTTCAGTCCAGTTTTTGCAATAACTCCTCAAACGCGGGGCCAAGGTCCTGAACGATCAAGGCGACCCCGTCTGCATTGGGGTGAATCCCGTCCGCTTGCATCATGGCGCGGCCCGCATCCATGCCAAGCGCGCGCAAGGCGCCTAGAAATTCCGGCACATAGCCTGCACCAAACTCGGCAGCCAAATCCGGATAGATCGCGTCAAATTCCGCCTGATAATCGGGGCCGTAGTTGCCTGGAGCTTTGAACCCGACAATCAACAGCGGCAGCCCTTTGGCGGTAATGCCCGTCGCAATACCCTGCATATTCGCGCGCGAGGCTTCGGGGGGGAGTGCGCGCAGCAGGTCATTGCCGCCAAGGGCGACCATCACGCCTTGCACATCATCGCTCAGCGTCCAATCCACCCGCGCGAGCCCGCCCGCAGTGGTATCGCCGGACACGCCCGCGTTAATCAGGCGCACATCATGGCCGCGCGCGGTGAGCCATGCCTGCATTTGCGGCACGAAGCCTTGCCCGGTTTCCAGACCATAACCCGCGGTCAGGCTGTCCCCCAAGGCGGCGATCACTTTGGTTTGACCAAAAGCGGGGTGTGCCGCAGGGCTGACCAAAGTTAAAATCAACGCGAATATGAACTTGCGCATTTACTAATCCGCTCCATATGTGAGGGGCCGTTGCCCCAAATTTAGGTTCTGATCCTGATGACCAGCTCTGCCATAGAACTTAACGATGTTCACCTCACCCTTTCGGCAGGGGCGGGTCCTGTCAACATCCTCAAAGGGATTTCGCTGAACGTGGCCCCGCAAGAAAGCCTTGCGCTGGTGGGCCCCTCCGGGTCGGGCAAGTCGTCGCTGTTGATGCTGATGGGGGGCTTGGAGCGGGCAAGTTCGGGGACGATTACCGCTGCTGGCACAGATATCACCGGGTTGAACGAGGATGCTTTGGCGCGGTTTCGTCAGGCCCATATGGGGGTGGTGTTTCAGTCGTTTCATCTGATCCCGACGATGACCGCTTTGGAAAATGTCGCCACGCCGTTGGAATTGGCAGGCGACAGGGGCGCTTATGACAAAGCCTTGGCCGAACTTGATCGCGTGGGTTTGGCCAAGCGTGCGGGCCATTACCCAGCGCAGATGTCGGGGGGCGAACAACAGCGGGTTGCGCTGGCGCGGGCGTCTGTGACCAATCCGCAGATTTTGCTGGCCGATGAGCCGACGGGGAATTTGGATCAGACCACTGGTGATTTGATCGTGGAGCATTTGTTTTCGATGCAGCGCGAAAAGAACGCGACGCTGGTGCTGGTCACCCATTCGCGCGCTTTGGCAGAGGCTTGTGATCGCACGATTTCGATCCGCGATGGGGTGCTTGAACCATGAGCATGGCCACGCCCTTGCGCCTTGCATTGCGCGAAATGCGGGGGGGCTTGCGTGATTTTCCGGTGCTGTTGATCTGCCTTGCCCTTGGCGTGGCGGCGATTGCGGGGGTCGGGTCCATTCGGGCGGCGATCCAAAGCGGCTTAACGTCAGAGTCCGCGCGGATTTTGGGCGGTGATGCGCAGATGCAGTTCACCTATCGCTTTGCCAGCGATCAGGAACGCGCGTGGATGGCAGATCAAGCGGTCGAAATTTCCGAGCTTGCTGATTTTCGCTCGATGGCCTCTGTGATGGTTGAGGGGCAGACCGAGCGCGCTTTGACGCAAGTGAAGGCGGTTGATGCGGCCTACCCGCTTTATGGGGCGGTGATGCTAGAGCCTGCGATGCCCTTGGCCGAGGCGCTTGAAACCCGCGATTTGCCCGGTTTGGTGGCCGAAGCGGTGCTGCTGGATCGTCTTGGGGTGGGTTTGGGCGATGTATTGAGCCTTGGCACGCAAGCGTTCGAGGTGCGCGCGATTTTGTTGCGCGAGCCGGATAATGCGGGGTCTGGTTTTAGTTTTGGACCGAAATCCCTTGTGCAACTGGACGCACTAGAGGCGTCTGGCCTGCTGGCGCCGGGGACATTGTTTGACAGCGTTTATCGGCTGCGCCTGCCGGATGGGGCGGATTTGGAAGGCTTGGAAGAAACCGCGGAAGCCAAATTTGCGCAAACCGGCCTGCGTTGGCGCGATACGCGCAATGCCTCGCCCGCAACCGCGCGATTTATCGAGCGGATCGGCTCGTTTCTAGTGCTGGTAGGTCTTGCCGGATTGATCGTGGGTGGCATTGGGGTTGCCGCGGCGGTGCGTAGTTATCTGGACCGCAAGACCGCAACGATTGCCACGCTGAAAACGCTGGGAGCGACGGGGCGCGATGTGCTGGCGATCTATTTCATTCAGATCGGTATTCTGGCGGTGATTGGCATCGCCATTGGTGTGATATTGGGCGCGGTGGTGCCGCTGATTTTGGGACGGATATTTGCATCCGACTTGCCCGTGCCAGCGGTTTTCGCCGTCTATCCGCGCCCGCTTTTGGAAGCGGCGTTTTATGGCGGGCTGACGGCGGTGATTTTTTCCCTGTGGCCGCTGGTGCGCGCGAAAGAAACCCGCGCGGCGGGACTGTTTCGCGATGCAAGCGAGGCGGCGCGGCAATGGCCAAGTGCCAGATGGATCGCGGTGATCGCGCTGCTGCTGGCGCTGTTGATCGGGGTTTCCGCGTGGCTGTCGGGTATTCCTGTCTTGTCGCTTTGGGTCTCTGCCGGGGTTGGTGCCTCTTTTCTGCTGCTGCTGTTGGCGGCCTTTGGCGTTTATCGGCTGG
>CAZBBZ010000270.1:0-4540 GCA_964489925.1 uncultured Rhodobacterales bacterium | reverse complement strand
TGCCAGACCACCTAACGAATGATCTGCGCGACAATGGGGCCAAAAGCTGGCCCGAAGTCGCCAAAATTCTTGAGATTGAGATATAACCCGCCCTCAAGCAGCGAAGCGTTAGGGCGTTAAAACCAAGCCCTCAAGCAGCGAAGCGTTAGGGCAAATTCAAAACGCCTCAAGCAGCGAAGCGATAGGGCAAAATAAAAGGGAGAATACCAATGGGTCGACTAACAGGAAAAACCGCCGTCATCACAGGCGCGGCACAAGGCATTGGCGCGATCATGGCTAAACGCATGGCCGAAGAAGGTGCGAATGTTGTGGTGACAGACGTGCTTGATACCGCTGACTGCGTAAAGGCGATCAAGGGTGCGGGTGGCAAGGCTATGGGCATGGCGGTCAATGTGACCTCGGACGACGATCTGGCCGCAATGGTTGCGGCGACGGAAAAGGAATTCGGCAGCCTTGATATCCTCGTGAACAACGCCTCGATCTTTACCGCGCTGCAGCCCAAGCCTTTTATGCAGATCGATAATGATGAGTTCGACAAAGTAATGACCGTCAACGCGCGCGGCGTGCATCAGGCAACCAAGGCCGTCGTGCCAGCTATGATGCGGGCGGGCGGCGGCAAGGTCGTCAATATCGCCTCTGGCACCTTTTATTACGGCCCTCCGGGTCTGTCCCATTACACGGCTTCCAAGGGTGCTGTGATTGCGTTGACCCGCGGTCATGGACGCGAGCTGGGTGACAAAAACATTCAGGTCAACGCGATTGCACCTGGCCTTACAGAAAGCGAAGGCATGCAGGGCCATACTGGCTTTGACCCCGCACGCGGACCGACGGTGGCAAGCCGGTCGATCAAGCGCGATATGCTGCCTGAGGACCTCTTGGGCTCTTTGATGTATCTGATCACGCCGGACAGTGATTTTGTGACTGGCCAAACGCTTAACGTCGATGGCGGTAAGGTGAACCTTTAAGCCATGGCCAAGCGGTATTCCTTTGTCGCGCCCGGTGGCGGCCCGAACTACGATTGGTCGGCGGATCATACCTTTGTGAAGGTGTCCGCCGCCGATACCGGCGGGCAATACACCTTGATGGAGGACAACCTGAAGGCCAATTTCGCACTTGGCCTTCACTTGCATCGCCATCATGCGGAAACCTTCTACGTGCTGGAGGGCGAAGTTGATTTCTTTATCGACGGGGATTGGATGACCGCAACGCAAGGCGCCTGCATCCATGTGCCCCCGGGTATAGAACATGCCTGTACCTTGGCGCGTGGCTGCGAGGCCGGGCGGATGCTGATGATCTATCAGCCCTCGGGCTTTGACGGCTACCTTAAAGAGTTGTCGCAATTAACCGACACCGATTTTGAGGACAGCGCCAAGATGGATGCGCTCAACAACAAATATGACATTGTGAATATTGGCCCCATGCCCGACCGGGACTAACCCCCAACTTTAAGAAAGAAAACAGACATGGCCACACTTGGCGAAGATATCATCGGCACCAGCGGGTTGCCTCCCTTTTTTAAAGTCGCCAACGCCGATGCGGTGTCGATTGATGCCCCCGAGAACCGCAAAGGCGACGCAGTGCGCACATGGGTACGCTCGCTCAGCGGCTTTCAAAAAGAAGCATTGGTTCGATCCGCCAAAACTGGCGAGACATGGCGGTTTGTGTCCGATGAAGGTCCCTATCTGAACGGGCTAGATGCAGCCTGTTGTCCGCTCGCGTTTTTGTCCTGTGGCATGGCGGCAAGCTATATGAACGAGATTATGGCGCTTGCAGAGATTCGCGGCATCGAGATCCGTAAATTGAAACTGATCCAAGACAATTACTACACGATGCGTGGCTCGATGATGAAACGCACCATGGTGGGTGGTGCGGAAAACATCGAACTGGCGGTTGAGATTGATTGCGATCTGGATGACGCGGCGCTGAACCAGTTTCTGATCGATGCGACCTTTGCGTCGCCCTTGAACGGGTTGATGCGCGGGAAAATCGACAGTCTGTTTAAGCTCGGCAAAAATGGGGCGGAACTGCCAACCGGCGACGCGCTGGAATTAAGCGGCGCGATTTTGCCGGATCCCGGAAATCATTTTGCAAGCGCGACGGCGGTGCCAAGCGACATGGCGTTCATGTCCAAGGTGGGTCCGACGCCGCAGAAAGACGTCGCCGGTGGTACGGCAGTGAACGCGGGCTCGCTGTCAGATGAACAGGATCGGCGGCTTAACATTGGTGCGGTGGCCGAGCTGCGGACGGATGGCATCAAAACCATCCAGCAGATGCAGTATTCCCCATGGGGCACCTCGTTTCAGTTGCTAAGCTCAGAAGATGGGCGCGCGCCGGACGCCAATACACTGATTAGCGCGGGCATCGCCTTTTGCTTTATGACGCAATTCGGTCGGTTCGTGTCGATGCTAAAACTCGACTTGCCGGACTATCGCATCGTCCAAGATACGCATTTCAGCCTTGGCGGTGCCTCTGGTGGGACGGGAAACGCGGGTGAGGCCGACCCCATCGAAACCCATGTTTATCTGGAAACATCAGAATCCGATGAGACGGCGCAAGAGATGTTGGATATTTCCGAAAAGACCTGTTTCTTGCACGCGTTTTGCAAAACGGATTTGAAAACAAAGTTAAAAGTGACGCGGGTCTAAAAACACGCATCCTTATCAGCAAACATGGCGGAGAACATGATGGACCAACTGACCCAAGACAAACTGGCTTTGCGCGAATTGATCGACAATTGGGCGATTTGGCGCGACGCTGGCTTTTGGAAAAAATTCCGCACTGTCTGGCATGACGATGGGCGGATGATGGCCACTTGGACCCAAGGCACGGCGGATGAGTTCATTGAGATGAACAAACAGGGCTGGGAAAAGGGCGTCTCGATCCTGCATTTTCTGGGCGGGTTCACAGCAGAGGTTGAAGGCGACCGGGCGGTGACGCAAACCAAGATGACGATTTCGCAGCGCGGCGAGGTTCATGGCGTGATGGTCGATGTGGTCTGCACAGGGCGTTTCCATGATTTTCTGGAACGCCGGGACGGGAAATGGGGCATGTGTTTGCGCCAACCCATCTATGAAAAAGACCGCATGGACCCGATCAAGCCGGGCGCGTCTGTTGACCTTGACCAATCCGTGCTCGACGCGTTTCCAATTGGTTACTGCCACTTAGCCTACCTGCAATCGCAAGTCGGCTATCCGGTGAAAAAAGATATGCCGGGACTAAAAGGCCCAGAGGTAGAGGCGCTTTATAAAACCGGCGATGACTGGTTGGCCGGAAAATCCATCACTTGGGCGGGCCACACTTGGCCCAACCCCTAAGGCGGCGCAGATCATGCAAACCCCAAAAGCACGGTTCACAGAAGAGACGTCTGCCGATGTCGTCATTGATCAAAACATTGACGCCAAGGATGCCCGCCTAAAACAGATCATGGAAAGCGTCACCCGGCATCTTCATGCGGCGGTCAAAGAGATTGAACCGACCCAAGACGAATGGATGGCAGCGATCCAATATCTGACCGCGACCGGGCATAAATGCGATGATTGGCGGCAAGAATATATCCTATTGTCGGATGTTTTGGGGGTTTCAATGCTGGTCGATGCGATCAATTCTCGCAGGCCGTTGGGCGCGTCCGAGAACACCGTGCTTGGCCCTTTCCATGTGGGCGGCAGTCCTGAATACCCGATGGGTGCAAATATCTGCCTAGACGCCAAGGGTGAAGACATGGTGGTAAGAGGCCGGATCCTTGATACGGATGGCCAGCCGCTTGAGGGTGTGAAGATCGACGTATGGCAGGCCAACGATGAAGGTTTTTACGATGTGCAGCAAAAGGGGTTGCAGCCGGATTTTAACCTTCGTGGGGTGTTTCGAACGGGCAAAGACGGCGCCTATTGGTTCAAAGGCGTGCGACCAAAGCACTATTCAATCCCGTCGGACGGCCCCGTAGGTGCGCTCTTGAACGCCCTTGGCCGACATTCGTGGCGCCCCGCTCACCTTCACTTCATTTTGTCAAAAGACGGATACGACGAGGTCACGACCCATATTTTCGATCCCGATGATGTCTATATCGACAGTGACGCTGTGTTTGGCGTGAAAGAAAGCTTAATCGCTGAGTTTGTGAAGGTTGAGGATAGCGCGAAACTCGCAGAAATGGCCTTCGCCGGGGGGCACTACTGGGATGTTGAGTTCGATTTTACTTTGGCTCGGAAAGTGTAAGTGTTTGGAGCAGCGCTTTCTGACGCTTTTATGTTCTGACGAAGTTTACGATAGCTAAATGCTTAACCCCCCATCAACTGGCAAGCACACGCCAGTGATATAACTCGATGCATCGGATGCCAAAAACAGTGCCGCTTGGGCAATGTCCCAAGGCGAGCCTTGTCGTTTCATTGGCACCGCGGCGGCGCGTTCGCTTGACGAGGCCGTGGCAGAGGCGCTTTGCGTGTCGCTGATGAAGGCCTTTACGTGCGGCGTATCGATCATGCCCGGCATCACGACATTGGCACGAATGTTGTCGGGCGCATGGGCACGGGCGACCGAGCGGCACATA
>CAZBBZ010000269.1:0-4548 GCA_964489925.1 uncultured Rhodobacterales bacterium | reverse complement strand
TGTGTCGGCGCAAAACCATGGTCGCTGTATCGCCTTATAACTTAGATACGATTAACCGTTGGATGGCCGATAATGACGCCGATTTCGAGGTTTCGCCCATTTTTTGGCCCAATATCATTGATCTGCCGCTGCTAGAGCCCAATCAAGCGCCAAGCGATCGACGCGGACGTCATTCGCGCACGGGGCCGGAAAAATTCCCCCCCGATAGCGATATGCAGCAGCTTTTCCCCCCGCATGCGATCTATAACGGCATCTTGGGGGGTGATATTTTCCTAGGGGATGATGTGCCCGCCCACTGGAATGTGCATGGGTTTCGCAGCATCGGTGTCGATCAATTCTTAAGCATGATCGACTTTTTTGTCTACTTTACGCATCCGGGTCTGCGAGAAAGCTTTGGGCGCGTGATTGCAGAAGCGATTAGTGCAGGGAAATTGGTCATTACCGATCCTGCGACGGCGCGGAATTTTGGTGCGGGCGTCATTGGATGTGAAGTCGGGCAAGTGAACGAGATTATTCAAAAATTCGTGGCCGAGCCTCAGTCCTATGTCAAACAGGTGAAGCAGGCGCAAAGTGATCTGGAAGCGTTCTCTGCAGCGCGCTTTTTGGAAAACGCTCAGCGCGTCATGGAATACGGAAAGGCTGCGGCATGATCGTCATTCAACCCGCTCAGACCGACACGCGCGGCCTAGAAGAAGCGCTGATATTTGCGTCCCAACTTGCGACCGCAGGGTTCGACATCGCAATGTCGCGCGATGTGGTTGCGGGAGACCATCCGCCATCGATCAAATACGCGGCGGTTCCGTTTGCCCGTGATCTGACCGACGTTGAAATCGACGCGATGTTTATTATTGGCGCTGAAGCCGCAGGTGCAGACGCAACATTGGCGTTGCGGCGCTTTAACTTTTCCAGTGATGCGTCCGTTATTGTCTTTGGCCGCTTCGCCAATCGCCAAGAAGAAATAGGCGCGCGGACCCGTTACACTTATGTCACGAACCAGCCGCCCCATGTGGTTAACCTAGAAGACACCAAAGACTTAGCTGGGGGAAAAACCGCTTGTCCTGCTTATGGGGTAGACGTTGCGAGCAAGAAAACCCGTGATGATGGGCTGTTGCCAGTGTCGATCATTTCTGCTGACTTGGAAGTTCCGGCGACCCTTTCTGGGTTGCAGGCGATGCAAAGCTCTCGTCAAATTAAACCGATCATCGCAGCATCCGGTAAGAGCAAGACCATCTGGCTGGATCGGGCAGGGACCGGGCATCAGATTTATCAATACTCCGAAATCGCGCCGGCGGATTTTTCGCGGTTTGCACAGATTGTCGTGGTTGCCAGTGATCCAAAGCCGATTTCTTGGGCAAGTTGTGTTGTGAGTAATGCGATTGTCAGTGGTGATGTTGTAATTGATGCCACACCAAATCAGGCCTTGGTCAGTGCTGGGCTTGGTGTCATTCAGGGGCCAAGCCAGCTGGATCAGTTGAACGCTTATTTGGCAGATGTGGTGATCCCGAATTTGCCAGCCTTACGTCAAGAAGCGGCGAGCATTGCAGCCAATACGTTATTATCACTTCCGCGCTATATGAAAAGCCTTGGGTTTGAACCAACGCAAAATGCGCCAACGTCAAAAGCGGAAAAATCATCCGTTTGGTTCATGCCGACCAATGGCATTGGGCTGGGGCACGCGCAAAGATGCTGTTTGGTGGCAGCGGAAATGGACAAAACCCGCGCGCCAAAGTTTGCGGCCTATTCGTCTTGTTTACCTATGATCCGGCAATACGGCTATGATGCCATGCCGCTGATACCGACCTCGACCTTGCACGAGGATCGTTATGCAAACGATATGGTGAATTATCATCGGTTGCGCCGCGGCTTGGCCAAGGGTGATACCTTGGTTTTTGATGGTGGCTATATCTATGACAGCGTGATGCACGCTATTTTGTCGCGCGACCTCAAAGCGATTTGGATTAGGCGTGGGCTTTGGACCGCAGGACAAAACAATCGCGTGCCGCTTGATCGCGAAAAGATTTTCAGCCGGGTGATTTCACCACAAGAAGCCCTGGAAACGCTGAATGCGCCCTTATCCAAAGGCGCTCATGTTTTTGAAATTGGGCCGATTGTGCAGCGCTTTGATGATCCCAGCCTAAAAGCGAAGGTTCGCAAAGACCTGCAAAGCCATTTTGGTCAAAAGTTTAAGACGTTTTCGGTCACTATGCTTGGGGGCGGTGTCGCCGCGGATTTGTCGGCGCATTTGCAAACCGCCTGTTCTGAATTTGAACGCCGTAAGGATCATTTGAACTTGATCGTGAACTGGCCGGGCGCGGTGATTAACCCCGCTCTTTATGGCTGGACCAATTCTCATGTGGTGTCATCCCGTAATGCGGGGCTTTTGGCTTATTCGAGCGATTTTATCGTAAGCGCGGTTGGCTATAACAGTTTCCACGAAGCCCTATATAATAAAGTGCCCGCGATATTCGTGCCTCAGACCGCGTCGTTCATGGATGATCAAGGCGCACGGGCGGAAACGGCGGCAGAAATGGGGCTGGCGCGGCATGTGGCGGCGGATCGTCCCGGTGATCTGGTGCGTGAAATCGCAGGATTTTTTGATCGAGACCGCATAAGCGAGTTGTCCAAAGCTTTGGCAGAGGCAGACCTGCCAGAGCCGGGCAACAAAGCAGCGGCAGAGTTGATAAAAGAGGTCAGCGGCTAATGGCGACCAGTTGGACAAACATCATCAATCGGATTTCCCCGCAAGCTCCGCAGGATCTTGACCCGCTGCTCGGCGCGCTTGATCCGCGTCGCACCAAGGATGGGGCCTATCTTGTGCCCGCGCCCGAAGATACGTTTGACGGGCTAACGCCGCTTAAGGGTGAAGAAACGATTTGTTTTGGCGCAAGGATCACCAAAGACACGGCCGATCCGGTTGCATTGGCGATGCGCGTGGCGCAGCTTGCGGCTGAAAAGGGGGCCGAAGCGATTGTCCTAAGCCATGTTGAAAAGTCTGGGTTAGAACGGTTCGGGTTTCGGGTTGAAACCGTTGGCGGTGAAACAGAGCAAGCGCGCCTTGCTTTGGAGGAAGAGCTGCGCCAGTTCTGGAATATTGTCGTCGTTATATAAAGCGCGCGGGTCTGGCCTAAAACACCAGCCTAAACCCTTGATGCGCGGTTGATGTGTCCGGCGTTGTGCCAGTGCGCGCCGCGATCCGATAGCGATAGCAATAGCTGTCATGGCACAAGAACGAACCACCTTTTAGAATTTTAGACCCCGCAGGTTTATTGGCCGCTGCGCGTTTTCGCTTTGACAGCGAGCGCAGTTTCAGCGGATCAGCCGTCCATTCCCAAACATTGCCGCACATATTATATAGTCCATACCCATTGGGCGCGTATGACTTGGCGGGGGCGGTCGCAATATATCCATCCGCCGCCGTGTTGGTATTTGGAAAGCTGCCCTGCCAGATGTTGCAGGGAAAATGATCGGTCTCGTTCGGCTCGGTTTGGCCCCAAGGAAAGCGCACATCGCCCAGACCACCACGCGCGGCATGTTCCCATTCTGGCTCTGTCGGGAGGCGCCCGCCTGCCCATTTGGCAAAGGCGCGCGCATCGCTCCAAGTGACATGCACGACCGGGTGATCTGGGTGATAGGCATCTTCAGATCCCGGTCCGTTGATAAGATGCCAATTCGCCCCATCAACGCGCCGCCACCACTGGGTGCCCGCAACCGCTTGGGTGGCTTCGATGCCTTCTGCCACGTTATGGTGAAACACAAATGACCAGCCGAAAAGGTCCGCTTCGGTTTCATATCCGGTTGCCGCAACAAACTGGGCAAACATGTCGTTTGTCACCGGCGTTTCCATCATGTTGAACGCTTTAATCTTGCGACGTCGCAAGGGGGCTTCATCATCCAACGCGATGATCGGGCTATCGGTGCCAATGAAGGCAGGGCCGCCGGGAATAGCGCATAAAGCCGGCTCGAATTTGGTTTGTTTAGCGATTGAATTCGGCGCAGATCGATTGCCGTGCAGGGATCGGTTTGCACGCGGCGCGCAGCAATCTTTTTCAGTCACAATCTAAAGTCCATTGATTTGATCGAGGCTATCATGTGGGCGCCAGTCACCCAAGAACAGCGATTTTAGTCAAAAGTTTCAAGATTAGGGGCAAAGTTCAAAGAAAGTTACACCAAAAAATTGTCTTGTGAGCGTTTTATGCAATAATTCCCCTGTGAGGAATCGTAATTAACCTTTAGGTAAGGTTCAAATTCGCAAAAACCGTGGGGGATATTGGAAATGGTTTCTAGAAAAGCACTATTGATTGGTTGGCTAGGTGTAACCGGGCTGACATTTTTTTCGGCACTTGCATTTAAGTCCGGCTCAATCGAGGCCGATGTTAAAGAACGGGCGATTGCCAACCTTGAGGCGCAGAAAGTTGGCGTGCCCGAAGTTGACGTAGACGGACGCCACGTAGAATTGCTTGGGTTTGTGCCATCAAAGGCGCATCAGGAAACCGCACTGGATGTGGCGGATGACACCTATGGCGCTCTCGGTCCCAAGAACGGTTTGAC
>CAZBBZ010000268.1:0-4553 GCA_964489925.1 uncultured Rhodobacterales bacterium | reverse complement strand
AGAGCCTTAGGCTGCGCTGATTACGTCTTTGGCATAGTTTACGTAATATTCCAAAATCCCGCGACGAGCGACAAATTTAGCTCTAATCCAGTCACGCTGCAGAATGAAAATCTGCCGACTAAGTTCCCGGTACTCTGCACGAGCCGTTTCCCACGCAGGCGAGAACCGTGGTAGACGGTAGCTCAATCTAGCTGCCGCTCTACGCTTCACTGCCAAAAACTGGATCGCGTCAAACAAATTTGCACGAGCTTCGCCGCGCGCTTGAGCCAATTCAATTGGATCTGTAATCTTCTGAGCCTCTGCAGGCGCGACCATGGTAGTCGTGGCAATTGCCGCTGCAGCTACTATTCCTTTAATCTTCATTAGTTCACCCTCCAAACGTTGGGTATTGGTACCATAAAGCGCGCAAAGCTTGCAAGGATTTTTGGGCGCATGTGGCGAATTTGCTGCAAGTAGAGTTTTGAGACTATTCTTGGGGTTTTAAGTAACGATTAACGCCCGATGGCTTTGGGCGGTTGCTTCAGTTTATATTTATATAAAACAGTATGTTAAGACCCATTTTTTCGTGATTTTGGGCGCTGCCGGACAAAAAACTAAGTAAACCTAGCAATTATTTCACACGATTTTTGTGGTATAAATACTGTCAAAAACTCCCAAATGTCACAGGGTTTATTAACCGTTTAACCAACGTGATTCTTTTTGTTGGGAATCAGTTGCATCACCCTCTGATTGCACAACGAAAGGTTGTTGAACCATTCAAATGAAGCACGAATGAAGACCGTTCTGCTGGTGAAAACGCTCGAAAATCGGGTCAACCAGCGGTTTAACTATGTTGATATTGGGTGTGGTTGAACCGGATGTTGGCGACTTACGGGCCGTAGTTGGTGCGGGCGGCGGGACTCGAACCCGCACGGGCTAAGCCCTCCAGATTTTAAGTCTGGTATGTCTACCAATTCCATCACGCCCGCAGGGCAATTGTGGGATGCCAGAGTGCGCCGTATTTGTCCATCGCACTTTCACGGGCAAAGGCCGGATTATGCGAAAGTTATAACGGCGCAAACGATGGCTACAAAAAGCGCGGCGCGTGTGACCGTCAACCCGATTTTAATTGTCTTTGGGCTGGCAGCGTCGCCGCCGCGCGCTGCACGGGCTGCGCGCAGGTTCAAAAACACCGAAATCGCTAAGACGATTGTGGCCGCCAATAGCTTTACCCAAAACCAAGGGCTCATGGCGCCCCAATCGTGGCCTATGGATACCATCGCGCCGCCTGTGATCCAAAGCAGGACAATGGCGATCAATCCCAGAATGCCAAATACGCGCAAGGCCGCCGCGAGATAAGCGGGCGGTGGGCCGGCATGATCGGAACGGGCCAATGCGCGGCGCAGGATACCCGGTGATATGGTGGCAGCGCCGCCCAAGAGCAGCGCCAGAAAGTGAATGATCTTTAGCGTGACGAACATGAAGCAGTTCCTGTGATGTGCCGTCTAGTCGTCTTTTTTCGGGGCTGGTTTCTTCTTGGCTGCAGGCTTTTTCTTGGCCGCTGGCTTCTTTTTGGCCGCTGGCTTTTTCTTACCCTTGGTGGCGGCTTTGGCAGCAATCAATTCAACCGCCAATTCCATGGTCACATCCTGCGGATCGGTCTCTTTGGGGATCGTGGCGTTGATTTTTTCCCATTTGACGTATGGCCCATAACGGCCGTCCATCACATTAACCGGACCACCATCATCGGGGTGTTCGCCCAATTCTTTCAGCGGCTTGGCCGCCGCGCCACGTCCGGTTTTCGCAGCTTTTTGCGCGATGAGATCAACCGCGCGGTTCATACCGACGGTTAGAACGTCGTCTTCGCCTACGAGCGAAGCATAGATGCGTCCCCAACGCACATAGGGGCCGTAGCGCCCGATACCAGCTTCGATCGGCTCGCCATCTTCGGGGTGCTGACCGACAAGGCGGGGCAGGGACAGCAGTTCAAGCGCTTTGGCCAGATCAATGTTTTCAAGCTCAACGCCCTTTGGCACTGACGAGCGTTTGGGTTTGTTGTCTTTGTCCTCTGGGTCTTGTTCGCCGCGTTGCACGAAGGGACCAAAGCGCCCAGAGCGCAGCGTGATCGGGTCGCCCGCATCGTGGCCCAATAGTTTGCCGTCTGGCCCGGCGATATCGCCGCCCTCGACTTCGCCCGAAAGGGGGCGGGTGTAGCGACATTCCGGGTAGTTCGAACACCCGATGAAGGCGCCACCAGAGCGCGCGGTGCGCATGAACAGGTTGCCCGTGCCGCAGTTTTTGCATTGGCGCGGGTTAGAGCCGTCTTCTGTGGGGGGGAACAGGTGCGGTTCTAGGATTTCGTTTAGTTTATCAAGGACTTCGGTGATGCGAAGCTCGCTGGTTTCCGCAATCGCGACGGAAAAGTCTTTCCAGAAATTGGCCAGCACTTTCTTGAATTCGGTTTTGCCCGCGGACACATCATCAAGCTGTGCTTCAAGCTCGGCGGTAAAGTCATAGCCGACGTATTTGCGGAAGTAGTTTTCCAAGAAAATCGTAACGAGGCGGCCTTTGTCTTCGGGGATCAGGCGGCCTTTTTCTTTGCGTACATAGTCGCGTTCTTGGATGACCGACACGATCGAGGCATAGGTGGACGGGCGGCCGATGCCCAATTCTTCCATCCGTTTGACGAGGGTCGCTTCGGTATAACGGGGGGGAGGTTGGGTGAAATGCTGTTCGGGCGTGACGCCCTTTTTGACCATCGCTTCGCCTTCTGCCACTTGGGGCAGGCGCGCGCCGTCTTCATCATCCACCACGACATCGTCGCGACCTTCCTCATAGACGCGCATGAAGCCGTCGAAGGTCACCACTTGACCCGTGGCGCGCAGCACGACTTGTTCGTCGGCCGATGTGATATCAACGGTGGTGCGCTGAAATTCGGCGGCTTCCATTTGGCTGGCCAGCGTCCGCTTCCAGATCAGATCGTACAGTTTGCGCTGATCGGGTTCGAGCTTTTTCAGATCATCCGCCGTCACGGTCATATCCGTGGGGCGCACACATTCGTGGGCTTCTTGGGCGTTCTTGGCTTTGTTTTTGTAAATGCGCGGGCTGCTGGGCACATATTTTTCGCCGTAGCGATCCGTGATGGCGGCGCGCGCGGCGTCGACCGCTTCGGGCGCCATATCGATGCCGTCGGTCCGCATATAGGTAATGTGTCCGGCTTCATATAGACGCTGCGCGGTGCTCATGGTTTGGCGCGCGCCGAAACCATGCTTGCGGCTGGCTTCTTGTTGCAGGGTCGAGGTCATGAAAGGCGGAGAGGGGTTGCGCTTGGCTGGTTTCGCTTCAACGCTGCCGATGCTTAAATCGCGCGAGGCGATGGCTTCGACGGCGAGTTCTGCGGCTTCTGATGTTTCCAGCGAGAATTTGTCGAGCTTTTCGCCGCCAAGCACTGTCAGGCGGGCTTCAAAATCCTGACCGCGCGGGGTGGTTAGGACGGCTTTGACGGACCAATATTCGCGCGCATTGAACGCCTCGATTTCCATTTCCCGGTCAACAATGATGCGCAAGGACACGGATTGAACCCGTCCTGCGGAGCGTGAGCCGGGGAGTTTGCGCCACAAGACCGGCGATAGGCGAAAGCCCACGAGATAATCGAGCGCGCGGCGGGCGAGATAGGCCTCGACCAGTTCCATATCGATTTCGCGGGGGTTTTGCATTGCGGTGGTGACCGCGTCTTTGGTGATCGCGTTGAAAACAACCCGCTCTACCGGCGTGTCTTTCTTCAGAGAGCGGCGCTTGCGCAGCGCTTCTTCAAGATGCCACGAAATTGCTTCACCTTCGCGATCCGGATCGGTCGCGAGAATCAGTGACGGGTCGTCTTTCAGCGCTTCGGCAATGGCCGAGATATGTTTCTTGGCCTTGCTGTCGACTTCCCAGATCATTTCGAAATCTTGGTCCGGATCGACCGATCCATCCTTGGATGGCAGGTCGCGCACATGGCCGTAAGAGGCCAGAACTGTGTAGTCCTTGCCAAGGTATTTATTGATGGTTTTGGCTTTGGCAGGGGACTCTACAACAACGACTGGCATCAAACTCTCGATCAAATTCGGGTGGTATGAAGGTGAGGCGCGACATTTGGCGGCTGGAGCCGCGTTGTCAATGGTCGCCATGCAATTCGTCTGAAATTTGCAAAACGTCGTCGGTTAAATGAGCAGTTTTCAGCTAGGCAGGCACAGGGGACGCGATTGAAATGCGCCCGCCGGGGTGTCGTTCAAGGCGTCCTGCGATTTCCAGTTCGGAAATTGTTGCGATGACATCACGTGCGGGTGCGGCGATTTCGGCGATGATTTGGTCCTCGTCAACCGGGGTCGGTCCTAAGAGTGAAAGTAATGCGTCAGGGGTGACGGGGGGCACGGCTGGTGTTGAGGGCGGTGGGGCAGTTTCCGGGGGGGCAGGTTTTGTAAGTTCGGGTGCGCGCGCAGTAGCGTCAGGCAACGTGTCCCCAAGACAGGTCAAGACATCGGCAGCGTTGCGCACCAGTTGCGCCCCGTCGCGGATTAACATGTTGCATCCAG
>CAZBBZ010000267.1:0-4555 GCA_964489925.1 uncultured Rhodobacterales bacterium | reverse complement strand
CTCGATATCGGTCAGTGCTGCCAAGGCAAGAGAGTGCTCCCCGCAGGTGGAGCTAAAGTTTCAATCGACTCGATATCGGTCAGTGCTGCCAAGGAAGAGACGTATGCAGCGTTGCAAGGTTCGATCTGTTTCAATCGACTCGATATCGGTCAGTGCTGCCAAGGCTAAAAGCCGATGCAGACAACCAGCATGCGCTGTTTCAATCGACTCGATATCGGTCAGTGCTGCCAAGCGTTGACGAACATGCAGCCGCTGGGCGAAGCTGGTTTCAATCGACTCGATATCGGTCAGTGCTGCCAAGAACTGAAAAGCTCCGCAGCGCTGAAAAACGCGCTGGTTTCAATCGACTCGATATCGGTCAGTGCTGCCAAGAGCACCCCCTCTTTTTTACCAACAATTTCAAAGAGCTACGGGATGTCATTTGGAAACATTCCCAATTTAAAAAATAAAATCGCAAATTCCACCTAGGGTTGTAATTTTTGCCCAATTGTTTCACTTGCAAGAGCGTCTTCATAGACTACAGCGTCGCGTCTCAGCGAACAAGCTTTCAAGGTCTCGCCAAAAGGCTTAACTCCACATCCATCTCATCCCCATCCTCAAACGCGATGGTCACCTTTGACCCTGACGGGTCCGAGATCAGCGTGACGATCTCGCCCTCTTCAACATAGAAGGCTTCATCCCCGGCCCGCCAAGCTTCGCGCCTTGGTGGGGGTGGTTGGCGTCTTTGATCACGGCCTTGCGGTTGGGCGGCTGCGGGCTTGGCATCAAACTCACCTGATGGGCGAGGTTGAACAAGTTTGTCGCGCTTGGCGTCGACGAAAGCCTTGGGCAATGTCATCGGATCCAGTTTCCCGGCAGCCCGCAGGGCATCCCCGTGGTCCAGATCAACAGAGGCTAGAAGCTCTTTGATTTGCTTGCTTTGCTCCCAACCGGGTACAGCTGTATTCATATAAGCGATGAACCTTTCCAGCGCCGATCTGAGCACGGCCGCAGTCTCTACTGCGTTATTGGACGAGGAGGTATTTGTCGTCAGCTCCGATTTGGCCGTGTCGATACTGATCTGGCAGGCACCCAGTCCAAAGGCTTTGGCCATGCCCAGCATATGGGCGTGTTTGGCCGAAGAGGTTTCTGCACCCCAATGCAGCACCCAAACCAGCGCGCCGAGCTCCTCGGGTTTGACATTGAAGACATCTAGCCTGCCTTCAAACTCTGCTCCCTTTCCAACAGGCTGGAATCGCGTGAGTATCTTGTCCGTCGCATCTTTTGGTTTTTCGGGCACTTTTGAGGACCGGCTGGCCATATAGCGCGCAGCCCCGCGTAGGCGGGCATTTGGATCTTGTAGCGTGGTGTAGGGATTTGCCTTTGGAGGTGTGCCGGTAAGGTGGTTTTGCTCGATCAGGCTCGGGTAGAAGCCGTATTTCGGGGCAAGTAAGACAGCCTCGTCCACTGGGTCGAGCGGGGTGTCGTTGGTTTGCTTGAAATGACCAAAGCGCGCGCGGCCCTTGAGATTTAGGTTTGCAGCCTTTTGCTGGTCATCCAGAACGCGACCAAATAGGACATCGGCAAAGTCCCAATCACAGCCTAATTTGGAAGGAGATTGTGTCGCCGCGTCATGCAAGCTTTGACGGTAGGCAAGACGGAACATCATCGCGAGGCCCATAGCGCGGACTGATCCGTCGTCGTTTTCCAGCCAAAACACAGGGACTTTGTTGCCAAACTTGCGGGCCTGCGTCAGCCAGTTTTGCCATTCATCGTTTGGCTCGCCATTTTCATCGCGGTGAATTTGTTCGAAATCACGGCGGATCTGGTTGGAGATTTCGATGGTCGCGCCTGCATTGCCATAGAAGATGAACTCGGTCGATTTGGCCTTTCTGTTGCGCTTGCGATCGTTTGGTTGGCCAGTCAGGACGACTGTGCCGGAATGATCACCGTTTCCGAGATTGGTGATGCGCGACAGCTTGCGCCCTTTGGCGTAGTCCCCTTCAGAGCTTTCCCGCAAAGGGGTGAAGGATATGGTTCGGTTTCCCCAGCCCCATGCTTTGTATTTGTCGGAGGCCGATTGTCGTCGCCCAAGATCAATGCGACGTTCATGATGTCGTTCAAGATCGGATTGGCGCACAAGCGACCAATGGCAAGGCTCCAAAACCCAACCATCGCTTGAGGGTGTCAGCCATCCTGCTTTGGAAAGTGGACGGAACATATCCGAGAGATGATTGATGTAGTCATCTTTGTTGTGGAGGTCACGGATTGAGAGCTTTCGGTCGTCAATGCGCTCTTGGAACTTGCCGAAGCTAGCACTTTCAAGAGCTGCACGGATCATGCCCTTGATCGAGGTAGCCTGGATTGCGCGCTTTCCGCCCAGCTCAAGCCAGTGCTTTTCCTTAATGGTATCTTTGGTGCCGGTTTGATCGAAAGCGGCAAAAAGGGGCGTGATTGCCTTGAGGTTGAGGTGAAGAGTACCTGTTATGCCGTCTTTAAACGGAGTATCAAGTGGTTCATGTTCAGTGCTGGCAAAGAGGCTTGCCCATTCAGGCACATGGTAAGTTTTCGCGAAGGGGACGTAGCGTTTTGATCCTTCAAGTTTCGTCATCGGGGACCTCCATGGTTGCAAAACCCACGAACCTGATGGCTTTTGGTCCCCCTGACTTTGGATCCCAATAGGTTCGATGGCGGAGCATGAGTTGAGCATTGGGGCTAACTTGTCTGGAAATCACAACACCGAAACTCTCGGTGTCATAGTAGGGCGACGTACCGGTTTGGTCTTCTTTTAGGATCGTTTTCAGCCACTCAGAACCGTGGTGATGTTGTAAAATTACGGTCGTCAAACCGTCCATGATTTCGGCGTTTAAAATTGGATATTTTTGGTCCAATTCGTTGGTTTTTTCGCCAGTGCTTGGAGCGTTCCAAGGCTCATTCCTGTCTTTGCGATACCAAACTGCATCGGTCGTTTCGACCCAGCCGGGCCCGGAAAATTCTGCGATTGTTTGGTATATGTCTTCCCGGTCAACGGGCATTGCGGCCCCAACAGAAACATCGGCGGTCTTAAGGCCGAGGTTTGCCGTGTCTCGCTTCTCAAAGACGTCGTTATATCGCGCAATTAGATCTTTCATTCTGCGCCTCCCTCAAACCAGTCCTGAAGATCATCATTTACCGTGAAGTTGGCTTCAAAGCTCCCATGACCACGACCAGTTCCGCCGCCAAGTGGCAGCCAACCGCGCGCAAAGTCTTCCAGAGCAGCCTTAAGAGCTTTTCTTGCAGTATGACTTGGTGCCTCACTTCGTTTTGGATTGCGTTTATCAATGTGGATGACAATGTCGCCAAAATCTCCACCAAAAATCACATCTTCTTCAAAAAGTAGTCCACGCCGCACGCCGCTGGTAAAGCGATCAATCACGTTGTGGGTCAGGTTAAGTTGCTCTGGCAGTTCGATGCGCATGTCTTGAAAAAACAGTAGACCTGCATGGCTTGTTTGTTTGCCGCCTTCTTCTTTGACGTCGCCAAAAAGTGCAGCGAGATCAGGATCTTTGCCATCTGGAACTTCATGCTCACCCAACCAGTGCGCATTCTCGCGTCGGATGTGGTAAAGTACCCGATGGGCCAAAGCGCCTTTGAGGCCCGCACCGGTCATCACAGCAGCTGGCATTTCTGTCACAAAACCGGAACGATTGCCGCCTTCAACGTTCCAAGAAATCATAGGCTCCAAGAGCGGTGTGATATCTGCTTCGCTTTCAGCGTTCTCACCACCAAAAAGCCAAGTATCACGTGCGACGACATTTTTGAGCCGGATCTCAAGCATGTCTTCAAGGTCGTCATCAGCTGTCCTAAGCGTTAAGCAATCAGCCTCAGCTCCAAGCGCCACTGGCAAGTTGAGATATTCGTCAAACGATCTGAGACTTTGGCCTTCTGGTGGGCTCGGCTTTTGCCAGCGCTCGTTCTCATCGCTTGCCAACCAAAAGCAGGTTTCCTTCACGCACTCAACATGGGAAACACCCAAACCCGAACGCGTATAGGATCCAAACCGAGTGAGCGGATTGTTCAAAAGGGCGAGCAAATGTCTCCAAATCTTGAAACCCTGATCAAACTCACCGGACATTTCGTCTTCTTTGGCAACCGTTTTGCGTCTTGCGCCCCAGCCCAATTCAAGCTCAAAGGTAAATCGTGCGCCTGCAGGACAATGGAGGGCATCAAACTTTCCAGAGCCATCCGCGGTTCCACGTCCATTGATGCGCACTCGATCTCGACGCAACCCTGTGCGTCCAATGGCGATCACGGGGTCTTCTTCTGCACCGTCCACTACGCCATGCTTTTGTGCTACTGGCTTGTCGAGGGCATCGTGAAAATACCCATCGGAAATTTTAAGGCGCGATCCGTAGGGCGACTGCACGTCTTGGTCTTTGGCTTGAGTTTCGGCAAAGCCAAAGACGATCTGGCGCAAAACATCCAAATCGGGCTGATCATCTTTCGTGCGAAGGCTATGTGCGAGAATACCGGCAATCGACGTGCCGGGCAAAAGCGGCAGGCCATGGATGTCGCGCACCAAAAACCGATCATTCTC
>CAZBBZ010000266.1:0-4557 GCA_964489925.1 uncultured Rhodobacterales bacterium | reverse complement strand
GTGCATGTGGCAAGTTTTGATCGTCCCAACCTGATATTGAATGCAGAGCCCAAGCAGGGAAACAGAAGCAGCCGCACAGTGGCTTTGGTAAAGGCACGTGCCGGGCGGTCGGGCATTGTTTATGCCGCGACCCGCAAAGCAACCGAAGACCTCGCAGAGGCGCTGACACGGGAGGGGTGCCGAGCATTGGCCTATCATGCTGGCCTTGATGCCGAAGTACGGACAGAACGGCAGCGTCGGTTTTTGCTGGAAGATGGGATCGTTATGGTGGCCACGGTTGCCTTTGGCATGGGGGTCGACAAGCCGGATGTGCGCTTTGTGATCCACGCAGATCCCCCCAAGACAATGGAAGCCTATTGGCAAGAAGTCGGCCGCGCCGGGCGTGATGGTGATCCTGCCGAAGCGGTGACCCTTTACGGTCCCAGCGATATGAGTCGTTCGTTAAATTGGACCTATGAGGGCGACGCGCCTGACGAAATAAAACGTGTTCAAATCAACAAGACCCGTACTCTGTTTGCGTTTTTCGACGGCGATGAATGTCGCCGAGCGGCGGTACGGCGCTATTTCGGCGAACAGGATGTTTCGAGTTGTGGCGTTTGCGATAGTTGCACGCGCCCCGAAACTGAACGCGTGGATGTAACGCGTTGGGCGCAAATGGGTGTAAGTGCGGTGATGCGCTGTGGAGAGCGGATTGGCCGCGGACGGTTGATCCAACATCTGGTGGGGGATGCAAAGGACGACTTTGACAAAGACCTATCGTCGCTATCGACTTTTGGTGTTGGCAGCGAGCTCAGCAAAGCTGGGTGGAACCGCATGTTTGACGCGTTGCTTTATGACGGTGTGTTGGCAGAGGGCGGTGAAGCAATGCGGCCTGTGATTAAAGCGCCAGACCGTGAGCGCACCCTCGCACTATTTCGCGATGGCTATCGCATAACACTGCGCGAAGACCCAGCGAAAGCACCTGCTCGTGCTGGTTCAAAAAACAAAACAGCAGGTAAGGTTGCAACCGTTACATTATCGGAAGACGACGAGGCGGCGTTTGACGCATTGCGCGCATGGCGGACCAAAGAAGCCAAGCATCGCAACGTACCGCCCTATGTCATTTTTCATGACAAGGTGCTCGCCGCGATTGCGCAACAACGTCCGACCTCCCGTGGCGCGCTGCTAGAGGTTTCGGGCATTGGTGAAAAAAAGGCGGAACAGTATGTTGCCGCCATTACCGAAGTTTTGAATAGCTTGGACTAAGCTTGGGACAGATTTATGCCCAAGGGCCGCGGTGCATGCCTGGCTTATCGACGCGCTCAAAGGTATGGGCGCCAAAGAAGTCACGCTGCGCTTGTAACATGTTCGCCGTGCCCCGTGCTGCACGCATCTGGTCAAAGTAGGCAAGACCGCTAGACAGAGCAGGCATCGCCACGCCAGCCTTCACGCCCATAGCGACAACATCGCGCAAAGCTTCCTGCGTGTCTCGCATCATTTTTGCAAAATGCGGAGCAAACAAAAGATTGCGCGCGGGATCTTCAACCATTGCTTGCGACATGTCATCAAGCATGGACGAACGGATAATACAGCCCGCGCGCCAGACTTTGGCAACCTCGCCCATCGGCAGGTTCCATTTGTGTTCATCCGACGCCGCATTCAGCAAAGAAAAGCCCTGCGCGTAGCAGGCGATCTTGCCGCAAAGTAGTGCATTTTCCAGAGCATCAACTGTTGAAGCCTCGACCGCAATGGACTTGATATCAGCACCAAAAACTTCGGCCCCCATCGCACGCTCTTCATTTCTAGACGATATGTTCCGCGCAGCCACCGCTGCTTCAATCACTGTCGCCGGTGATGCCAAATGCAACGCCTCGATGGCTGTCCAACGCCCCGTACCTTTTTGACCTGCGCGATCCAAAATCACATCAAGCATTGCACTGCCAGTGTCTGGGTCAGTTGCTTTTGCCACTTCGGCAGAAATTTCGATCAAGTACGATTTCAACGGGCCCTCATTCCAACACGCAAAAATGTCCCCAATCTGGGCGGCCGTCATGCCCATTGCATCGCGCATCAGACCATAGGCCTCGGCAATCATCTGCATGTCAGCGTATTCGATGCCGTTGTGCACGGTTTTCACAAAATGACCGGACCCGTTCACACCCATATAGGCGGCACAGTCCTCACCTTCATGTTTAGCCGAAATCGCCTTGAGTATCTTTTCAACACGCTCATAAGCCGCCTTGTCACCGCCAGCCATGATGGACGGTCCGAACCGCGCGCCTTCTTCTCCACCTGACACACCAATTCCTAGAAATTTCAGTGGACCGGCATCAGCTTCGGCGGCGCGGCGCATGGTTTCATGGAAATTCGCATTGCCAGCATCAATGATTAGGTCGTCTTGATCGAGGATGGGGCGCAGTAATTCAATTGTCGCATCAACCGGACCGCCTGCCGGAACCATAAGAATAATATTTCGTGGGCGATCTAGTGCGGCGACGAATCCCGCTAGTTCAAGGCACGGCACAATTTTTGCCTGCAAATCGCCCGCGTCCGCGTGAAATTGCGTAGTGACAGATCCGGTCCGGTTGAACACCGCAATTTCAAAACCGTTATCGGCAATGTTAGACGCCAAAGCCGCTCCCATAGTGCCTAAGCCAATTAATCCGACGTTTGCCATTGCTCTGTTCCTATTGGTTCACACGAATATTTCTTGCGGCGCGATACGCGCCCATAGCCGCTTATGATAGCAAGGGCCCATTCAACGTCGCGATTGAGAGTTGTTAGATGAACAGGCCCCCATCAATATTCGGTCTATGCCGCCGTTAATTTCTCATCAATGATGACACGCAGCTTTTGAAGATCTGCTGCAAATCCACGGATACCTTGCGCCAATTTTTCCGTCGCCATTGCGTCTTCGTTCATCATCCAACGGAATGTGTTTTCATCCATCTTAATGGGATCAACAGACATGATGCTGTTAGGGCTGAGTTTTCGTTCCAAAGTACCTGTGGCGGCGTCCAACTCATCCAATAAATTCGGCGAAATCGTCAAACGGTCACACCCAGCCAGAGCGGTTATTTCGCCCATGTTTCTAAACGACGCTCCCATAACAACCGTGTCGATGCCATTTGATTTGTAATAATTGTAAATCTCTCGGACCGACAAAACACCCGGATCGGTTTCGGATGTATAGTCTTGGCCAGTGTCGGCTTTATACCAATCCAAAATGCGTCCAACGAAAGGCGAGATCAGGAAGGCCTTGGCATCTGCAGCCGCAATCGCTTGGGCTTTTGAAAACATCAGCGTCATATTCGTATCGATGCCTTCGCTCTGAAGCACCTCTGATGCGCGAAGACCTTCCCAAGTCGATGCAAGTTTGATCAGAATCTGTTCACGGCTAATCCCCAACTTGTCGTAAGCGGCGATAATTTCTCGGCCCTTTTCAATCGAGGCCTTGGTGTCGAATGAAAGATCCGCATCCACTTCCGTAGACACGCGGCCCGGAACGATGGCTGCCAATTCCGCGCCAACAGCAATCGCAAGGCGATCCGCCACCGCATCAATGATTGCAGCGTGTGCGCCGGTTTGACTTTTACCCCAAGCAATCGCGTCATTCATTGTATCGGCGAATTGGTCGGTCCCAAGTGCCTTCAATACGATTGATGGATTGGTCGTACAATCGACCGGCTTCAAGCGACTGACCGCTTCGATATCTCCGGTGTCAGCCACAACAACTGTCATTTCTCGCAATTGCTCTAGAATGCTCGCCACGCCCAAATCCTTTGTTGTTTTGCTATCTTCGACAGCCATTTCCCGGCAAGACTTAGGCCCACCGAGAATAAAGTTCAAATTGTAAACAAAGACAGCGCAACCAATTTCCGTCGCTACTAACCAAACTTTTTGGGAGTATCACCGTCGCGACGTTCGATTTGGTGCCCAGGAGAAGACTCGAACTTCCACTCTCTTGCGAGAACTGGCACCTGAAGCCAGCGCGTCTACCAATTCCGCCACCTGGGCTTGGTAACGTGAGGCGCGGTGTATTATGGGCTAGAACCTACTGTCAACACATGTCTAAGGACTTTGCGGACGTTAGCACTTCTTTGACTTGTTTCAGGACAGTGTGAACGCTAGAGATGCGCTTGACCTTACAGCTAATTGGATGACGAACATGGCACAGGCACCGGTGGTTACAATTTTTGGCGGATCCGGCTTTGTTGGTCGCTACATTGCTCAAAACATGGCCCGTCAAGGTTGGCGTGTGCGTGTTGCTGTACGTCGTCCGAATGAAGCTCTTTTTGTTAAGACATACGGAACGGTTGGTCAGGTCGAACCTATTCAAGCAAACGTCCGAGACGAAGCATCGACTGCACGCGCTATCGCTGGTGCAGATGCGGTGGTGAACTGCGTGGCTGTGTTATTCGAACTGGGAAAGCAAAGTTTCGATAGCCTGCATGTAGAAGCCGCCGGTCGTATCGCGCGACTCAGCCGCGAGCACGGGGTTTCAAATCTGCTCCATATTTCTGCGCTTGGTGCTGATGCGAACAGCAATAGTGAGTATTCACAATCCAAAGCGGCTGG
>CAZBBZ010000265.1:0-4563 GCA_964489925.1 uncultured Rhodobacterales bacterium | reverse complement strand
CGCGATTGGTCACAATGCCCAGAACCTTGCCCGCCTCATCCACCACGGGAAACCCAGTGATTTTGTAACGCTCTTGCAAAGCCTTGGCATCGGCAAGCGTTTGATCCGGGGTTAGCGTGATCGGGTTATAGACCGTGCCAGATACAAAGCGCTTTACCCGGCGCACCGCGCGGCCCTGTTCCTCGATGTCCAAATTGCGATGCACGACACCCAAACCACCGGCTTGGGCCATGGCAATGGCCATTTCAGCTTCGGTGACCGTGTCCATCGCCGCACTTAGCAGAGGAATGTTCAACGAGATCGACTTTGTAATCATCGTGCGCACATCCGCATCCGCGGGCATCACGTCCGAGGGGCCGGGTACCAGCAATACATCGTCAAAAGTGAGGGCTTGGACCAACTCCATCGCGCGGCTCCATACGTTTGGGGTGTTGGCGACGCTCTATCTCACCAAAGCTGCAAAATGGAAAGAACCGAATTGCAAAGCACGGTGAAATAATTGATCGGGCAAAGCGCGCGTTCAGGTGAGCGGGTCCCATTCGCCTTTCAACATCCAATTTTCGCGAAATTCGCTGGCTATCCCTCTTGAAACCTAACAACCGCCTGATCAAGAAACCTGTTGGCAGGGCCGGCCGCGCAGTGCTTTCACAAAAAATCTTGCGGTTTCGCGTATTTCTTGCCTAGCATCCGACGATAGAAACGCACACGTCAATTCATTTTCACCAAGGGATGTTCACATGACCGACACTGCAAAACCCAACCCTTTTGACGGCCCGCAACTGCAAAACGCACATCATCAACGCGCAGATATGAGCGGCACCAACTTTGATGGCGTAAACCTGAGCGGCGCGCGATTTTTTGCTGTGATGGAGCGCGCGCGGTTCACAGATACAAACCTTGCCAGCGCAGATTTTGACGACATCAACCTAGCGGGCGCGCGCTTTAACAACATCAACTTTGCCGACACGCTGATTACCAACGCGAATTTGTCGAACCTAAAAATTGATGGGGTGAACCTGGTGAATGCGGACATTCAAAATGCAGATATGACCGGTATGAAAATCAACGGTGTCTTGGTCACGGATCTTTTTGCGGCCTATGACAAAAGCTAACCGACCGAAAATCAGGTCGCGCTTACACCGCTAAATCAGCCTCACGGATCGCCACGCCGTTGATGTACCACCGCCCCTTAAACAACACCATTTCATAAGCCGCTTCAAAAGCCTGCCCAGCACTGTCTGTGTAATACACAATCTGCACCTTTTTGATGTCATCGCCCTGCGCGTCGCCAAACGACATGGAAGAGGGTCGCCAAACCATAGGATAACCCTGTTCGACCATCGCCCCAAACCGATCCGGCGTTTGGAACATGCTCTTGATGTTTGGTGAAGCAAAAGAAAACGCCCGGTCCAAATCATTGGACTTAAACGCCTCAACCTGTGACGTTATCACGCCCTGAATATCGTTAGATTGCGCGGTCGCGCCGAGGGGAAAAGCGCATAATAAAACCGCAAGTACGAAGATCAGGTGGCGCATGATGGGTATCTCCTTCTGCTCCGATAAACAGGTGGGGCACAACGCCCATAAGTCAAATCTCAGATGAACAAAATCACAAGGTTTTGACCATGACATGGGCATCTATCATGATCGTGCGCTCAGCGGCAACAATCGGCGTGATCTCCGTGCGCGCCACGCGCCAGCCCTGCTTTTCATAAAACCGTCTCGCGCGGTCATTGCCATTGGCACAGTGCAACTTGGCCTCTTGCACCCCTTGTTCCAAAAGAAGCGCCTCACCTGCGGCAAGTAACCGGGCTGCATCCCCTGTCCCGCGCGCTGCCCCCCGCACAAACAACTGATCCAGAAACCCATCCTTGGCCACGCATAACCCATGCGGTCGCCCCTTTGGGCCGATCACAAATAGGCCCGCACCAAACTCTGCAAGCCGCGCGCGAAACTGATCCCAATCGCGCTGCAAAACCAAAGCAAAGGGGACGATTTTAGCATGAGATTCATGCCAGCAGTCGTACCAAACATCCGCAAGCGCATCCAATTCCTGTGGCGCGGCAGGACGCGGCCAATACATCAGGCGATAAACGTTCCGGCCAGCGCGTCATCAATCAGCGCCACAGACCGCTCGACCCCATAAATCGCTACAAAGCCGCCAAACCTTGGCCCTTGGCTTGCGCCCATCAACACTTCGTAAATCGCTTTGAACCAATCGCGCAGGGGCTCGAATTCATGCTCTTTGCCCACCGCAAACACCAAGCTTTGCAAATCTTCTGCATCGCCCGACCCGTCATAGCTCACCAAACGATCGCGCAAATCTTGCAACGCCGCCCGCTCGCGCTCGTCTGGCGCGCGGTACAGTTTTGCAGGCTTCACGATATCGTTGAAATAGCGCACCGCGTGATCGCAAGCCGCATCAAGCCCCGGATTACTTTCCGCCGTCGCCTCTGGCGCATATTTCTGAATAAAGCCCCAAAGCACATCCTTGCTTTCCGCATTGGCAGCCGACGCCAAATTCAACAGCATCGCAAATGGCACCGCCATGTCAGACGCCGGGGGCTGCCCTCGATGGATGTGCCAAACCGGGTTGTTCACCTGCGCAGCCGCATCCTGCCCCGCGTATGCACGCAAATGCTGGTGATACTCGTCCACCGCCTTGGGGATCACATCAAAATGCAACCGCTTGGCCGTCTTAGGCTTGGCATACATGAACAGGGACAGACTTTCCGGCGTTGCGTATGACAACCACTCGTCCATAGAAATCCCATTGCCCGAGGACTTCGAAATCTTATGCCCTTCTTCATCCAAGAACAGCTCATAAGAAAAATGGTTCGGCGGCCGCCCGCCAAGGATCGAGCAAATCTTGTCATAGATCTTCTCGTTCGTGGCATGCTCTTTGCCATACATCTCAAAATCCACATCCAAAGCCGCCCAACGCGCCCCAAAATCCGGCTTCCACTGCAACTTCACATTGCCACCCGTCACAGGCAGCGTCGTTTCAGTCCCATCTTCATCATCAAAGGTGACCGTCGCCTCTTTGGGATCAACATGCTTGATCGGCACGTATAAAACCCGCCCCGTGGTCGGGGAGATCGGCAAGAAACAAGAATAAGACGCTTGGCGTTCTTCACGCAACGAGGCCAGCATCACCTCCATGATCTTGTCATAACGCTCGGCGGCCAGTCGCAAAATATCGTCCATTTTGCCAGCACCGTAGTATTCGCGCGCGGAAATAAACTCATACTCAAAGCCAAAGCCGTCCAGAAAGCGGCGCAGCATCGCATTGTTATGATCGCCAAAGCTGTCATGGGTGCCAAACGGGTCCGGCACGCTGGTCAAAGGCCGCTGCAAATGCTCGGCCATCATTTCAGGGTTCGGCACATTGTCCGGCACTTTGCGCAACCCGTCCAAATCATCGGAAAAACAGATCAACCGCGTGGGGATATCGCTTATCGCTTCAAACGCACGGCGCACCATGGTTGTGCGCGCCACTTCGCCAAACGTCCCGATATGGGGCAACCCCGACGGCCCATAGCCCGTTTCAAACAGCACATAACCCTTTTCGGGCGGCGCTTTTGCATAGCGTTTCACCAAGCGCCGGGCCTCTTCAAATGGCCACGCTTTCGCTGTTTCGGCTGCTTCGCGAAAATCGCTCATCCGCTATCCTGTCGCTTTATCGTCCTGAAATCGGCCCTCTCCCTATTGTCAGGGGGGACTTGCGTCAATATCTAGGGCGCATTTGATAGGATTGCACGAGCTCATGCCAAACTCATCACAACGACTTTCCTCTTTTAACGCACAAGACGCGCTTGTGGCCGTCATGGTTGCCGCGTCAATCGCCGATCTTGCGCCCTCAACCTCGGAATTACTGTCCATCGCGCGCATCGTCGATTTCATGCCCGCCTTTGGCGATTTTGACAGCGACCGGGTGCCTGCGATCAGCCAAACGGTTTATGACCTGTTCGAAGAAGAAGACGGGTTGGCCGCGTTTTTCGGCCTCGTGCGCGACGCGCTGACCGAGGATTTGCACGAAACAGCTTACGCACTCGCCTGCGATGTTATTGCCGCCGATGGGCGCACCAAGCAAAGCGAGCTGCGCATTTTGGAAGAAATCCGCTACGAGCTGACCATCGACCGGCTTGCCGCTGCTGCGATTGAACATGGCGCAAGGGTACGTCACCGCATCCCCGGCTAAAACCAAGGCATAAGAGGACCACAGACCATGCCCCCGATCCCTGTTTCCGGCGTTCATCACATCACGCTGAATGGTGCGGATAAAGCCACCTCGATGGCGTTTTGGACCGAAGTGATGGGCATGCCTTTCGTGGCCGAGCAGCCCAATTTGGACAATCCGTCAGAAAACCATCTCTATTTCGATCCCGGCGACGGGCGGATGATTACGATCTTTACCGACGAGGCGCGCACAGCAAATCGCGACCCCATCTCGACCGAGCCGGGGTCCGTGCATCACATCGCCTTTAACGTCACCACCGATCAACTAAACGACGTTATGGCCGCCCTGAAATCGCGCAAAATCGCCTTTTCCGGCCCCAAAGA
>CAZBBZ010000264.1:0-4588 GCA_964489925.1 uncultured Rhodobacterales bacterium | reverse complement strand
CAAAAGGCTTGCCTGATGGATTATTGGCCGCGTGGTACGGGGATGATTTCACCGGGGCAGCGGCCACGATGGAAGTCTTTGCCTTTGCCGGGCTGAACGCGGTGTTGTTTTTCGACATCCCCACAGCGGCGCAACTGGCGCGGTTTCCCGGCGTGCGCGGTATTGGCATTGCAGGGGTGGCCCGCTCGCAAACGCCGGATTGGATGGCGCAACACTTGCCGCGTTACTTTGACTATTTGGCCAAATTGAACGCGCCTGTGTCGTTTTACAAAACCTGTTCCACATTTGATAGCAGCCCCCAAGTTGGGTCCATTGGCTGTGCGGCGGATATTGCAGCACAGCACTTTGATGGCTCTTGGATGCCGCTGTTGGTCGCAGCTCCCCCGATTGGGCGCTGGCAGGCGTTTGGCACGTTATTTGCCGCCGGGCCGGGGGGAACTTACCGTCTGGACCGCCACCCAGTGATGGCGCGCCACCCGGTGACGCCTATGGATGAAGCGGATTTGGGGCGGCATTTAGCGCGGCAAACCGAGCGCGCGATTGGGCTGGTGGATGTGGCGGCCCTTGGCCGTGATCCGGCAGGCGCTTTGGCGTTCGCGCGCGCGGATGGTGCGCAGATTGTGTCGATTGATGCGGTGGACGAGCGGTCCTTGGCCGCGGCGGGCAAGCTGATTTGGGAGGCGCGCGAGGCGGGGCAATTCGCGATTGGCTCGCAAGGGGTGCTTTACGCGCTGATCGCCCATTGGCAGGCGGCGGGGCTGATCGAAACGGCGCCTCCCCCCGCAAGCGCGGGGGTAAACGAGCAGTTGGTTGCAGTGTCAGGATCGGTTTCCGAAGTCACGGAGGCGCAGATCAATTGGGCCTGTGCAAACGGGTTTGAAGGCGTGCGCTTTGATGCAGCGGCAGTAGTTGATGCGCAAGCGCTTAAAGCTGCGGAACACGCGGCGATTGAAGCGGCGTTAAAGGCGGCTGCAAACGGGGCGGCACCGCTGATTTATGCGGCCAAAGGCCCGAGTGATCCGGCGATCCCTGCCTTGAATTACGCGGCGGATAGCGCAGATATTCCGCTGACGGACGCACGGGATCAAATTGGTGCGACTTTGGGGCGTATTTTGCGTGCGGTTTTGGAACGCACGGGCATGCAGCGCGCGATTATTTCGGGCGGCGATACCTCTGGGCATGCGGCGCGCCAACTTGAAATTTTCGCCCTAAGCGCGCTGGCCCCGACCATTCCGGCAGCCGCGCTTTGCACAGCTCATTCAGACAACCCGGCCTTTGACGGGTTGGAGCTGGCATTGAAGGGCGGGCAAATGGGCGCGCCTGACTATTTCGGGGCGATCCGCGATGGCGGCGGGACCGATACGACAACCACATGACAAGGCACATGACAAGGAGCAAATGATGACGAAAATTGCACTTATGGGCGCGGGTGGCAAAATGGGCGTGCGCTTGTCCAAGAACCTGATCGGCTCACCCTATGACGTGGAGCATATCGAGATTTCCGAAGTGGGTCGTCAGCGGCTCGCCGAAGAAGCAGGCTTGCAATCCACCGCCACCACGGACCGGATTGGCGAGGCGGATGTGGTCTTGCTGGCGGTGCCGGATCGGATGATCGGCAAGATCGCTCATTCTATCATTGAGGATGTGAAACCCGGCGCGGCGCTGGTGGTGCTGGATGCGGCCGCGCCTTATGCGGATGAAATGCCAAAGCGAGAGGATGTAACCTATTTTTGCAGCCACCCCTGTCATCCGTCGATCTTTGATTTCACGCCAGATGAGGCGGTGCAACGGGATTTCTTTGGCGGCATTGATGCGCCTCAAGGGATTGTTTGTGCGTTGATCCAAGGGCCAGAGGAACATTACGCCCTGTGCGAAGATGTGGCCAAGCGGATTTATGGACCCGTCACGCGGTCTCATCGCTGCACCTTAGAACAAATCGCGATTTTGGAGCCCGCTTTGTCGGAATCCGTGGGGGCAACCATGTGCATGGCTTTGCGCGAAGCGGCGGATCGGGCGGAAAGCATGGGCGTGCCAAAAGAGGCGGCCCATGATTTTATTCTAGGGCATATGAAGATCCTGCTGGCGATTGCCTTTGATGTATTTCCCGAAGGCAAGCTGTCGGATGGGGCGCTGCACGCAGTGAACATGGCGCGGCCGCATATCTTTAAGGATGATTGGCTGGATCGTATTTTTGCCCCCGAAGCGGTGAAACAATCGGTGGTCGATATTTGTTATCCGGATGGGCCAGATGGCCCCGACGGGAAGGATACAAAATGAAGATCGCTTTGATTGGATGCGGGTTTTTCGCGCAAAACCATTTGCAGGCTTGGCGCGATATTGAGGGCGTCGATGTGGTCGCCCTGTGTGATACGGACAGCACGCGATTGGCGCAAACGGCGGCGGCGTTTGAAGTGGCACGTAGCTATTCAGATGCAAGCGCTTTGTTTGGCGATGGCGGCTTTGATGCGGTGGATATTGCAACAACCGCCCCGTCCCACCGGGCGCTTGTGGAACTGGCAGCGGCCCATAATGTTCATGCGATTTGTCAAAAGCCCTTTGCCACCAATCTTGCAGATGCGCGCGCCATGGCGACGGCAATGGAGGCGGCGGGCAAAACCCTAATGGTGCATGAAAACTTTCGTTGGCAATCGGCGGTGCGCCGGGTGATCGACACGGTGCGCGCAGGCGAAATCGGAGAGCCGTTTTTCGGGCGGATCAGTTTCCGCTCGGGCTATGATGTGTTTAGCGGGCAGCCTTATCTGGCAACCGGGGAGCGTTTCATTATCGAGGATTTGGGCATTCATATCCTAGACATTGCCCGCGCGTTATTTGGCGATGCGCGCGATCTGTCGGCGACCACAAAGCGCATCAACCCTGCGATCAAGGGCGAAGATGTGGCCACAATGTTGATTGCCCATGAAACCGGGGCCACGAGCGTGGTGGATTGTTCCTATGCCACCCGGCGCGACCCCGAAGCGTTTCCCCAAAGCCTGATCGAAGTGGATGGAGAAAAGGGCAGCGTGAAGCTGACCCTTGGCTACCAGATGGAACTGCACAAGGATGGTGCGGTTGAGACGATTGATCTGTCGCCACCTGTGCTGGATTGGGCCGAGCGGCCTTGGCATAATATCCAAGAAAGCGTGTTGCTGATCCAACAGCATTTTGTGGATGCGGTGCGCGCAGGTGCGGAGCCTGAAACCAGCGGGCGGGATAATTTGCAGACCTTGATGTTGGTGGAAGCGGCTTACCTGTCGGCGGCGCAAAATAGTCGCGTGATGCTTGGTGATTTATAACGCTTAAGTCAAAGTCAGACCGCGCGCGGCATCAATGATTTTGCCCATGTCCGGCAGGTTTTGCCGTTCCCGGTGCAAGCGCCCGTCGACTTTTGTGGTGGTGTAACCGCAATCGGTGTCGATTAGGAGCTGCACCAGCGCCGGGTAGTCGCCAAACTGCGCGACGTCAAAGGGCTCACTATCTTTTTGCAACATCCGGTCAATATAGGTCGCGCAAGCGGTTTGGAAATCATCCGTGCCGTATTTTTCTATCATCACCGCATCGATATAGGCGCGCAAGGTGGGGTAGGTTTCAAAATCACCCAACTCGCGCCAATTGGTGCGTTCTGAGCGCATGAAATGGTTGTGGTTGGATTTCACATCGCAGTGCATCCAGTGGGGCGTGGTGTAGGTGTGATGCTTAACACCACGCTTTGGCAAGGCCACGGCTTCCCAGCGGCCTTGGCGTTCAAAGCGCATGTTTTCAAACCACTGATAGACACGGCGGTCTTTGGGCGCGTTGTCCGGGTGACGCCCGCCATAAACCGCGAGATCGCGCGCGGGCACGTGGAAAAAGTCGAACCACACATCAATGCGGGTCATGTTGAGGATATCAATCGCGCGTCCCCCGCGCCAATTGGCAAGGGCATGGCGCAGCTGGCCTACATCGCGCGCCCCGTCCGTGTAGCAGACATAATCGCTGTCCACGCGGATGATCCATTCGTGGGTGCTTTGTTCCAAAGCGTATTGGCGGTTTTCAAACAGGTGCTGCAAGCTGTCGTCTTCAAAGTAGCGCACCCGGTCGGGGAAAGCGGCGGCGATTTCTTGGGCAAACGCCTTGGTTTGATCGGTTGAACCGTTATCAACCACGATGATTTCATCGGCCACCCGCAGATAAGACGCGATGCAAGGGGCGACCATCAGTTCTTCGTTTTGGCACGAAATCAAAGCGGTGATGCCCGGTTTGCGCGCGGATGATCCCGGGGCGCCCGGTTTGGGCTGGGACTTACCAAACAGGTCTGCAAGCTGGCGAAAAATCATGCGGTAGCGGGGGTGCTTTTGGCGACAAAGACGCTGGTTTGGCTGCCGATATTGCTGGAAAACGGGGTTGGAGACAAAAAGTCCGTCCGCTCAAACTTGGTCTGATGGGCGGCCCAAAATCGCGCCAATTCGGGCTGGTAGCGCGTGTAATCGGCGTTATCGAGCAAGATCGTCCCGCCCGGCGCAAGGTAGTCAACACAGCCATGCAGACAGGCCATGCGCGCGCGGCCATCCACGACGATCAGGTCAAAGTGACCCTTTGGAAAGGCGGTGAT
>CAZBBZ010000263.1:237-4599 GCA_964489925.1 uncultured Rhodobacterales bacterium | reverse complement strand
ATTGGTGTGGCCGGGTTCCATGCCTGCAAAGCGCTGTCCACAGGTTACAGCGACACGCCTGAAGCGGCGTCGCGCCCTTATGACCGGGACCGGGACGGTTTTGTCATGGGCGAAGGTGCGGCCATGGTGGTTTTGGAAGAATACGAACACGCCAAAGCGCGTGGTGCGACGATTTATGCTGAAGTTTTGGGCTATGGCTTGTCGGGGGATGCCTATCACATCACCGCGCCTTCGCCAGATGGCGACGGTGGGTTCCGCTCGATGGAAGCGGCATTGAAACGCGCTGGGCGCAACACGGGTGATATTGATTACATTAACGCCCATGGCACATCGACCATGGCCGATACCATTGAACTTGGGGCGGTTGGGCGCTTGATGGGCGATGCGGCCAAAGGTGCTGTGATGTCGTCAACCAAGTCATCTATCGGGCATTTGCTGGGGGCCGCTGGCGCGGTTGAGGCGATCTTCTGTATCCTAGCGATCCGGGATCAAGTTGCCCCGCCCACGATCAATTTGGATAACATCGAGGTCGAAACGGCCCTTGATCTTGCGCCCAATGCGCCGCGCGAGCGCAAGATTGATCTAACGCTTTCCAATAGCTTTGGATTTGGCGGCACCAATGCGTCGCTTGTGATGGGGCGGGTTTAAGCAGATGGTGAAGCATTTCGCGGCCAATATGTTGACGCTGCTGATACTGGCGGCGGTTGGTGTTGCGGCTTTGATGCTGTGGGGGCGGTCGCAATATGACAACCCCGGACCCTTGGCGGAAGCGATTTGCCTAAAAGTTGAACGCGGGTCGGATATGAGCCGGGTTGCGGATGATTTGGTTGATCGAGGTGCTGTTTCGAACGCTTTCGTTTTCAGAACTGGCGCGCGGTATGAGAACAAGACCCAGCAGCTAAAGGCGGGGTCGTTTTTGGTGCAATCAGATGCGTCGATGGCGCAGATTGTGGATGCTGTGACCAAGGGCGGGGCGAATACTTGCGGGTCCGAAGTGATTGTGAACGTCGGCATCAACGCGATGCGGATGCGGGTGCGCGGCCTGAACCCGGCGACGGGCGATTTGGAAGAACTGGCTTCGATCAATCCGCGCGAAGAAGGGGTAGAACTGCCCCCGTCCTATATCGAGGCGCGGGAAGACAGCGATACGCGCTACCGGATTTCTTTTGCCGAAGGTGTGACCAACTGGCAGATTGAAAACGCGCTTTTGTCGCTTGATTTCCTTGATGGGGACATCGTGGATATGCCGCGCGAGGGGGGCTTGTCCCCTAACAGCTATGAGGTTCGATTGGGCGGAGCGCGGCAGGATTTGATTGATCAAATGCGCGCGGCCCAGTCCGAAATTCTGGATGCAGCTTGGTTTGATCGGGATGTGGAAACCCCGCTAGTGGATCGCCAAGAAGCCTTGATCCTTGCGTCGATCATCGAAAAAGAAACCGCGCAAGCGGATGAGCGGCCCTTGGTGGCGAGTGTTTTTGTGAACCGTTTGAACAAGGGTATTCGCCTGCAAACCGATCCCACGGTGATTTACGGGATCACGAAAGGCGAAGGTATCTTGGGGCGAGGTTTGCGCCGCTCTGAGTTGGACCGGGCGACGCCGTATAATACCTATCAAATTGATGGGCTGCCCCCAACGCCGATTGCTAATCCGGGCAAGGCTGCGATTGAAGCAGCTCTAAAACCAGCGGAAAGCGATTTCATTTTCTTTGTGGCTGATGGCACGGGCGGGCATGCGTTTGCGAAAACCTTGCAAGAGCATAACCGCAATGTGGCGGCTTGGCGCAAGATCGAACGCGAGCGGGCAGAGGCGGCAAAAGCCAGCGATCAGAACTAAGAAACGGTTACTTGGACCGTGCGGTGCAGGCGCAACCTAAGCGAAAGTAATTGACTCACCGAACGCCCATAAGTATACATCAAGGCAAGCTGGGATAACTGGCTTTGAAAGGCGGTCGTGATTTTCACGGACCGTCTTTTTCATATGCGCTTGGTACCGATGGTGTTGGGCAGATCGGCTTTGTAGATGACTGATAGGTCTTCGACTGCACACACATACCCGCGTCGTTTGCGGGAAATTTGCCAAGAACTTTTAACTTTAATTGAACAGGCCGTCTTAGCCCTTGCTGCGGAAATTCGGTCCGTGGACCAATCGGCATCACTTCATGGTCCTATCATGACGCATATTGCTGCACTTAAGCGTATTTTGGCTTTGGAGATCGCATTTCATGACGTTGCAGATTCACAAGACGGCAGCGACGATGCGCTCGACTTGGTCCAAGCTAGAGCAGAAATCAACGCGCGACTTGCTAAGCTCGCTGCCGCCCGAAACAGCGCAGAAATTGCTGAATGAATTAAGCGACAAGACTATTTTGGCGCTGCCGTGGTTATTTGATCAATGGGCGCATCCCCATCAAGCGGTGCCCAAAGGCGACTGGAAAACTTGGGTGATTATGGGCGGGCGCGGTGCAGGCAAGACGCGCGCAGGTGCAGAATGGGTCCGCGCGGAAGTGGAAGGCGGCAAGCCGAATGAGCCGGGGCGTGCGCGGCGTGTGGCCTTGATCGCGGAAACCTTGGATCAGGCGCGTGATGTTATGGTCTTGGGCGAAAGCGGGATTGTTGCCTGTTCGCCTGATGATCGCCGCCCGGAATGGCAAGCGACCCGGCGTCGGTTGCTTTGGCCCAATGGGGCGCAGGCGCAGATTTTTTCGGCCTCTGATCCAGATAGTTTGCGCGGGCCGCAGTTTGATGCGGCTTGGATTGATGAACTGGCGAAATGGAAGAACGGGCGGTCCGCTTGGAACATGCTGCAATTTGGATTGCGGTTGGGCCAGCGCCCGCGCCAAGCGGTAACGACCACGCCGCGCACCAATGCGCTGTTGCGCGATATTCTAAGCCACGAAGACACCGTGGTGACCCGCGCGCCGTCGACTGCGAACCGCGCTTATCTGGCAGAAGGGTTCTTGGAACACATCGAAGGGCTATATGGCGGCACGCGCTTGGGTCGCGAAGAAATTGGCGGTGAGTTGCTGGCCGATGTGGATGGAGCGCTTTGGACTTTGCGGGGCTTGGATGAAGCGCGGCTGCATACGGTGCCGATGTTGGATCGTATCGTGGTCGCCGTTGATCCGCCTGTGACGGCGGGTAAGAACTCTGATGCCTGCGGCATTGTGGTGGCCGGCGCGCGCTTGCAAGGACCGCCAATAGACTGGCGCGCCTTTGTGTTGATGGATGGCACGGTGTCAGGGGCAAGCCCGCAAGCTTGGGCCACGGCTGCGGTGAAGCTGTATCACAAGTTCGATGCGGATCGGTTGGTGGCAGAGGTCAATCAGGGCGGTGATTTGGTTGAAACGATCACCCGCTCGGTTGATGCAAGCGTCAGCTACAAAGCGGTGCGGGCATCGCGCGGCAAAATTGCGCGGGCTGAACCTGTGGCGGCACTTTATGAACAGGGCCGCGTGTTTCACTGCGCGGCGATGCCTGAATTAGAAGATCAGATGTGTGAAATGACCAGCAGCGGCTTTTTAGGGTCGGGCAGCCCGGATCGCGTGGATGCGCTTGTCTGGGCGTTGAGTGAATTATTGATCGAGCCGCAAAGTGGCTATCGCAAGCCGCAAGTTAGAAGTCTGTGACGTGAGTTTTGATACGCGCAATTTGACCCGAGTACCGGGTTCACGTTTCGGATTGCGCCTATAAGGAGCCTTTTGAATGGTTTTCCAATTATTTTCCAATGACAAGTCAGCCCCGGCGGAGGCGAAATCTTCGGTGGCGCCCTTGTTTGCGTTGCATGGGGCAGGGCGGGCGGCGTGGTCGCCTCGTGATGTGTCGAGCCTTGTGCGCAATGGCTTTGCTGCAAATCCGGTTGGGTATCGCTGTGCGCGCTTGATTTCAGAGGCCGCGGCCTCGGTTCCCTTAGTTCTGCAATCAACCGAAGAACGCTTTGAGGCGCATCCGTTTTTATCGCTCTTAGAGCGGCCCAACGACGGGCAGGGCAAGGCGGCGTTGTTAGAAGCGGTTTACGGGCAGTTGGCGCTGACGGGGGACGCTTATGTGGAAGCGGCGGGCCTGGATGGGGCCAGCGGTGGTCCGGCGTTTTTATATGCGCTGCGGTCTGATCGGATGCGGGTTGTGCCGGGGCGTGATGGCTGGCCAGTGGCTTATGAATATGCGGTGGGGGCCAAGAAGCATCGCTTTGATATGCGCGGTGATGCGGCCCCGGTGTTGCACTTGAAATCGTTCCACCCGCAGGACGATCATTACGGCATGTCGCCCTTGCAAGCGGCAGCGGCTGCGATTGATGTGCATGGGGCGGCGAGTAATTGGTCCAAAGCGCTGTTGCTGTAGCCGCCCGCGTTGGAGCCGCCGTCG
>CAZBBZ010000263.1:0-227 GCA_964489925.1 uncultured Rhodobacterales bacterium | reverse complement strand
ATGCGGCGCGCCCGTCTGGTGCGATTGTCTATAAAGGCGGCGAGGGGGGTGGCAGCTTGCCGAGCGATCAATATGACCGCCTTGTGGACGAGTTGGAAAGCAATCACACAGGCGCGCGCAATGCGGGGCGACCGATGTTGCTGGAAGGCGGGTTGGATTGGAAGCCGATGGGCTTTTCGCCCTCGGACATGGAATTTCAGAAGACAAAGGAAGCTGCGGCGCGGGAG
>CAZBBZ010000262.1:0-4654 GCA_964489925.1 uncultured Rhodobacterales bacterium | reverse complement strand
GGCGCTTGGACTTTCGCAAACCTAGCGAACAGGTCAGGCAAATACCGGATCACATGCCATACGGTCGGTGAGAGGGCGCACCTCTTTGTTTCTGGATAGAAACGGCCGTGCGGGGGTCATGCAGGAATCTTGGTGGCGAAGTTCGGGGAAGAAAGTTTCGATTTCGTCGATGCTGTCTTCATCGAAAGTTTCGATAGATTGTGGGCCTAAATAAAGGCTTTCACATTCCAAGCCGTTGGCCAGCAAAACTTCGTGGGTGTCCAACAAGATATGATAATAGCTGATGGATTTCACGTCTGCCGCAACCTCTACCCCATCAAGGGGGGTTAGCTTATGGGCAGGAACCAGAACTTCGTCTGTATCGGTGAGGGTCTGAACGATTGGGCCGTTCAGTAGAATGCGGTGCTGACGCGACACCAAAAGGGGCTGCGTACCAGAATGGCCCAAAGCGTCTGGTGCAATGCGAATGGGCCGAAGTTTCGGATCAGAGGCAAGTTCGTTGACCCCCACGGTTTTTTTGCCAATCCAACGAATGGACTGAAACCCGTTGTCCTTGGTCCAAACACGATCCCCGGATTTAAGGTCTTCGACCGCACGCTCGCCATTCTCGGTCGCAATTACAGCCCCTTGGCCAAAGCAAACAATGCCAGACCCCGTAATGGTCCAACTGTCCCGAACAATGCCATCGCCATCGTAATTGTTGACCGAATTGAATGTGATGTCCTTGATGGTTAAGTTATCGAGATAAATGTTGGCATAGTCTTGAATAAAAACGTCGCCGGTGTCGGTCTGAAACACATTAACGACCCGAGCTAAATCCGTTTCGACTTTTGTAACCGGATCCCACAACGTGACCGTGGCATTATACCGAATTTCGTTGTCGATTGCGACGCCGTCAGGCACGGGGTCTGGGTTGCCCAACGGCCCAGTTGTGCGTGTACCGACCTGATCGCCATAAGCCGTGCCATCGGGGAGCACATATTCAACGCCTTCTTGACCATTATTGTAGGCAGCGCTTGGATAACTATCGAGACCAATAAGTGAATCGTTGGCACGATGATAGGCGGTCATTTCGACGATCGCCAATTCATCTTTGCCCGAGAAGGTTTGACCAACGAGCAAGTCAGCGTTGGCTTCATTGGCGTTATAGGCCGTGTCAACATCGGTGTAGGCACCGGTTGTGCCAGCAGGTGCTTCGAGATCGGCAAAATTTCCGATGTAGATCACGTTAAACTTGGTATTTGATGGCAACGTAATGCTCCTGCTTAAGTGACGTCCGATAGTTCTTTAACATGATTTCCTGATTTTTCGTATAAATTTGGTTTTTGCGTTAAATATGGCCCGTGCGTGTCAGAGAAATCACACAAAATAAATGGACAAACTTTTTTACCAATTTCTGCCGTTTTGGGATAGGTTGACGCCACCAAGTGGGTGAGTTCAATTTTATGCCGATTTTACCGCGTGTATGCGTCTGTGTTTGTCTGTGTTTTGCCGCATATGCATCTGCAGAAAGGTTGGTCGCGGTTCTATTCGGGGAGTGTTGTAGCCGTTTAGAAGAACGGGCGCGCGGTGGCACTAACATTGGATTGTTGTACGCGACCGCTTGAATTGGCCATGGTTGCGGTAAAGGGCGATGCTGATTTGGCCGGGGATATGGCAGGCGATATGGCTGGGGTTAGGGCCATGTTGAGCGGGAAGCGGTTAAATTGTACGGCGGTTTTTCAGGGCGATCAGCTGGATGGGCCTGAAAAAGTTATTTGTGCAACGGCGCAAGGAAATATGGTGTCAGAGTTGCTTTTTGAGCGTGGATTTGTAGTCGAAAATTGTGAGTTAGTGGGAATGAGTTTGGGTCCTGCACTTAAAAACAAAGCGAAAAACGCAAGCATATGCGTTCGCGCGCCGGGAATGAGACTTTGACGATTTTAACCAAGCAATATGAATTTAAGAATGTGGATTTTGTCACCGGAGCGCAAGGCGATGCGCGGGACGGTGCGACGTCGGTGGCTTTGACCGGGATCACTGGGGATTACGAGTTCGCGTTTCTTTATTGGGGCGAGTTGAACTTTGACGGATCGAGCGATGCGACAATCAATTTCAACGGGACGTCAATCACGGGCGAACGGCTAGGCACCTCGGTTGATACTTGTTGGGGGTCAGACCACTCGGTTGGTTATTTTGCTGACGTGTCGGATTTGGTCAGCGGCAATGGGTCTTACAATATTTCCGGCATGGGTGAAGGCGGGCAGGGCGCCACGCTAATCGCGTTTTACGATGACCATGACTATTCCAACAACCGTGACGTGACGCTTTTTGCGGGCAACGATAGCACAGACGCGGTCGGTGAGGTCACGGACATTAACCTTGGTAGTATCGATTATTCATCTGGGGATGTGAACATCAGCCTTAGCGTTGGTGATGGTCAGCCGTTTGTTGATGGTGCGTTGACGCTGAACGGCAATTTGCTTGGGACGGATCAATTTTCGGGGGCCGACGGGGAGTTGTGGGATTTCAATTCTTACGAGGTGTCAGCACTTCTGACCACGGGCAGCAATGATCTGCGACTGTCCCATGCGGGCCAAGAAGATTGCTTACAGTTTGTGAACGTCATTGTGGACACGCAAGCCAAAGCTCCGGTCTTATTGTTAGATTTCGACCGGCCAATTCCGATTGATTACCAGATCATCAATTATTGGGATGGGTCTAGCACCTATGCCACGATGGGCGGGTCAGAGCCTTTGGCCGCGTTTAGCGCCGCTGAACGCGCGGATTTGGTGAACCGTGTGCAAGCCATTTTTGACAACAGCGGCATTGCGATGGAAGTCACTCAAACCGTGCCAAGTGATGGTGATTATCACGCGGTGCGCTTTGGCGGTGAAAACATCGTATTTGATCGCGATGGCGATGGCGCGTTTTCGCGGCTGCTGGGGCAAGCCTATTTAGGGATCGACCAGTTTAATCAATACGACGACGATATTGTTGCGGTGTTGATGGATGGGCGCGACAGACAAGCCTCTATTGCGGAAACGGTTGCCCATGAAGCGGCTCATGCTTTTGGGGGGCGGCACATCAACCCGCTGGTTGGTAACGGGCAAGAAGTTTTGGATTATGATGGGTCGGGGCCACAAGAGTTTTACGACCAACCGGCGAATATCGCCGAGCCGCCCATTGATGGGCGCGGAACGCTTTCGTCGACGCATAATCCAAAGTACCATATCAGCCGCTATGTGAGCGATGAAAGCCATCAGCAACTGACCCTTGAAGGGTTGGTGCCGGGAAGCTTTGATCTAGGCTCATCTGAGCGGATTTTGTATGATTTGGGTTTGCTTAACTTGGAAACGCCGATTGACGGCTTATGGATCCGCTACAGCGATATGGGGGATTTGATCCAAGACCTTGATGATGATAACCACGATTATGAAGACGAAGATCACAACCACGATGATGACCATGACCACGAAGATGATGACGATCATGGACACGACCATAACATTCAAGGCGTGTTGTACCACTTAGACTTGAATGAAAACGGGGAGGTTTCATTTGCGGTTCCAGCCGGAACCAAATTTGAAATTTTCGCATCAACGGATGGACTGCAAACCATCAATGCGGCTTTGCAGTTCGACCAAAACGCCACTGATCCGTACCAGACGGTGGCAAATGACGGCGCGCCTATGTTAGGCGCTTTTGTAACGCTTGGGGAGGAAACGCCGCGTGTACTCGGCAATTTCGCTCTAGATGTTACTGCGGTGGAGGTCGTTTCGAGCGATCCGATAAGCGAAAGCTTAACCGTAACAATAAATGAAGGCTCCATTTCCGAGACAAACGGAAGTGCAGAAGTAACGATTACTAGAGGTGAGAATACACAAGGGGATTTGGCAGTTCAGCTGGCGAGTAACGATACGTCCGAAGCCGTCGTGCCAAATAATATAGTGATACCAAATGGGGAAAGTTCCGTAACCGTAGCGCTTAGCGCGCTAGATGATGACTTGGACGACGGCACGCAAACGGTGGAAATTACCGCCTTTGCAGACGGGTTCAGCAATGCATCAGCAACCATTGCGGTGACGGACAATGAGGGTGAAACAATGCCAAGCGAATATACGATTGATTTAACCGGGTCGAACCAACGCATGGGCGACATGGTGTTTGACTTTGCGGGTGGCGACGTGTCGATGACGGCAAGCGCTGCGCATTTCCGGTCTGCAACAAATCCAGATGTTTGGATTGCGGGCAACCAGCAAGGCACCGGGATTTTTGAAGTTTTCACTGGGGAAACCCCTGCGACCACGGTTCGGAATGCGAACGGTTTGGGTATTCTCAATATTTTTGACGATGATGACATTGGAATTGATGGCTGGGGCTCGGACGAATTATTCGTGCTTTCATTCAGCGAAGATGTGCGCGTTCAGTCTGTAGAGCTGATGCCCTTGGCGAACTCCAAGAATTCCGAAACCGACAATCAGTTTTTCCGCATTTTCACTGATACGGATGGCGACGGTGAATTGGATACGATTTCTGCCAATTTGGTGAACGGGCTTGCGCCTTATACGATTGACGTGATGGACAATGTCATCGGGTTTGGCGCGCAGCGCGAAGAAGACTCCTTTATGATTTCTTCGATCACGGTTGAGGTGCAAGATGATGCGCCCGAGCC
>CAZBBZ010000261.1:0-4686 GCA_964489925.1 uncultured Rhodobacterales bacterium | reverse complement strand
CTGGGCATGGAAGACGGCGAAGCGATCATTCACCCTTGGGTGAACAAAGCGCTGGAACGCGCGCAGCAAAAAGTCGAAGCGCGCAACTTTGATTTCCGCAAAAACTTGCTGAAATACGACGATGTGATGAACGATCAGCGCAAAGCGATCTTTGAACAGCGCCGCGAAATCATGGAAGCCGATGACCTGAACGAGGTCACGACCGACATGCGCCGTCAGGTGATCGACGATCTGCTCGAAGAACGCTTGCCCAAAAAGGCTTATGTGGATCAATGGGATTCCGAAGGGCTCTATGCGGATGCGGTGCAATACCTTGGCGTTGATCTGCCCGTGCAGCAATGGGCCGATGAAGAAGGTATCGACGACGAAGCGATCCGTGATCGTTTGTATGACGCTGGCGACAAGCATATGGCTAAAAAGGCGTCGGACTACGGCCCCGAAATCATGCGCAACGTCGAAAAGCAGGTGCTCTTGCAAACCATCGACCAATATTGGCGCGAACATCTGCTGACGTTGGACCATTTGCGTTCGGTTATTGGCTTTCGCGGGTATGCCCAGCGAGATCCGCTTAATGAATACAAAACCGAAAGCTTCACGCTGTTTGAATCCTTGCTGAACCGCTTGCGTGGTGAAGTGACCAGCAAACTTGCCCATGTGCAGGTGATGACGCCTGAACAACAGGCTCAGATGATGGAGCAAATGCGCGAAGTGGAACAAGCGCGCCAAGCCATCGAAACCAACCGCGAAAGCGGCGGCGATGCAGCGGCTGCCAAAGTTGCCGCGGCTGCGGCCTCTGCTGGTGGTGAAGCAACGCTTGGCAATGCCATGACAAAGGCCGCTGCAACACAAAGCGGGCGACGGATTGATCCAAACAATCCCGAAACCTGGGGCCGCGTTGGGCGCAATGATCTTTGCCCCTGTGGGTCCGGCAAAAAATACAAACATTGCCACGGTGCCGCTTAAGCGCCGCTAAAGGATAAGGATCCCAAGACCCGATCTTGGGATCCAGTTAAACCCCCCAAACCCGCCCGTAAATGGCGCAGGCCATCCCCAATTATGCTCTCTAATTTTGTAAGAAACGCTCTATTGCGCGCGTGCGTTATAGCACATATGGTGTCTGTAAAATAAAAAAGCCCGCAACATAGCGGGCAACAGGCGGTATTGGAGCAGTTGCGATGCGGTTAGACGACCGTGCGATGACCATCCTTACGGGATTGGTTTTGGCCGTTGTGGTCGGCACAATTGCGCAACAAAGTCCTCGGATTTTGGACCTATTTTCCAACAAACCGACTGCGGTTTTGGTGGACGATTTCTTTTTGGTACGCACAGGCGTGCCGCAAGAGCTTGATCTCTTGGACAATGACCAAATCGCCAATATCGATGGAGAATTGGTCATCGCAGGGCGCCCGCGTTGTGGCCGCGTCAGTTTTTCGGGCTCTAAAGCGATGTTTTTCGCGGATGCGCAATGTGATGGGAACGTGGTGTTCAGCTATTGTGTGACGGGAATTAATGACTGTAAGCCTGCGGCGGTTTCGCTAAATGTGCGCGCAAACAGCGATGATGTGCGCATGGTCGAGGCAACGCCAGCGCCCCCAGTTCCAACACCGAATGCAGAAACTACACCAGAACCTACCCTCCAAAACGCCGTTCAAACGGCGGTGCAACCTACCCGCCCGGTGATGCCGGTCTCAACCGATGCAAACGCTGATGTCTCGGTCTTTGTCGCCAGTGTTGATACAAGTGCTGATGTAACGGGCTTACAAGCCCAGATGCCCCGTGCGCAAAGCGGGCTTGATCCGGCAAAAATCGCCCAAGTTGCGCGGATTGCCGCGACCACGCATGATCGCGCGGGCGCGCAGTTTCGCCCGCGCAAACTTGACCTAGAAGTGGCCGCCCTAAGCCGTTCAAACAGCACACCCTCTGGTGTTGCGCGCTTTCTTGGGCGAACCCTGCCCGGCGCGACGCTGACCCCTAATGCCGCGACAACCCCATCTGATAGCGGTTTAACGCCCTTGGCCATCGGTAACCGCCAGACAGCCCTGCGCAGGGACAACTGCCAGATTTCAATGGGGCTACAGCTTGCCGATTTCGCCGAAGTCTGGGTCAATCTCAACAGCAATTGCAACGCAGGTGAGGTGGTCAAGCTCGCCCATGCCGATACCGGTTTTCTGATCCCGCTTGATGGCAGCGGGTCCGCACGGGTGCGCGTGCCAGCCTTGAAAAGTCGCGCAGATTTTGTGGCCGTTTTTCCCGGCCATGACGCGCCAATCATGGACCAAATCTCTGTGCCTGATCTTTTGGGCATGACCCGCAGTCTGGTATCGTTAGATGCCAAGACCATGCTTGATTTATCCGCACGAGAATACGACCAAACCACCGGCCGTGATCGCGTCCTTGTGGTGGATCAAGGCGCTAGTGCGCCGGGCATTGGCAAAGGGGCAACCGGCTTTTTGCGCGCCTATTCGGGGACAAATGGGCAGCGCCACTTTGTTTACAGTCGCCTCGCGTCTCCAGATAACATGATGCGGATCACCCGGCTGCAACTGGTCGGCGACCGGGACCGCGCCTGCAATATGACCGCAAGGATTGCGACCAAACTGGCCGAGCCCGCGCACCAGCCCGGCGAAGTCGTTCACTACAGACTGCCAAATTGCGACGGCCAAGGGCGTTATGAAAGCCATCTGCGCGATATCAGGGTTATGCCGCGCGATGTTTAACAAGCTGTTGCGACATATCACCTTTTTCGGCGCCTTGCTCTGCGCGCCCGCCTTGCCCGCGCAAGAAGGCGACACCCCGTATCGCATGGCCGCTCCGCCAGAAATCGCATCAGGCGTGTTGCAAGACATTCTGGCCAGCTTTGGAAAATCCAGCGACGTTGATTTGGTGCGCACGGTGTCCGCAAGTGGCGAGGTGGCGTTTCAGTTGCAACAAGCCAGCGCGCCACCGCTGACTTGGACCATTCAGGCCGGGCCAAGCCGCGCCGTGTTTGACGCTTTGCTTGGCGGTTACATTGACTTTGGCTTGGTGACAGGCCCGCTGAGCCAACAAGACCGTGGCGCCTTTAAGGGCCGCGATCTGGGTGATCTGTCCAGCGATTTGAATTTTCGCGCCTTGGCATTTGATGCCCTAGTGCCGATTGTAAATGCGGATAATCCCTTGGCTGAAATTGAAGACGAACTGCTGGCCCGCGTGGTGCTGGGCGAGGTCGGCAATTGGGCCGATCTTGGCGGTTCCAGCGGGGCGATCTCTGTGTTTTTGAGCCGTCAAAACAGCATGGCCGCACGTATTCTTGCGCGCAATGGTTTTGCGGACAGCCCGATTGGGAACACGGTCACGCTTTTGCCCAATGACGCAGCGGTGGTTGATGCGGTCACAAGCGCGCCGGGTGCGTTGGGGTTGGTTGGCCAAACGGCGGTGCGCAACACAAAGACGCTGCGCCTGAACGATAGCTGCGGCAATCCGATGGCCCATGATGGGTTTGCGCTGAAATCGGGCAAATACCCCTATATGAACGCCATCAATGCTCTGCGCCGCACGCCGGTTAAAAGTGCTAGTGCAGATGGGTTTTGGGCCTACCTTGATGACCCTGAACTGGCCACGGTGCTGCATTTTTCTGGCCTATCTTCAAGCGAGTTGGAAACGCGCACCCTCAAAGACATGGGCGGGCGGTTGGTTTCGGCAGTGACTGCGCCGCAAACGGAAGTGACTTTGGCACGCCTGCGCAGCCTTGTGACCATTTTGCAAGGGGCACGCCAGCTCAGTAGCGTGATCCGATTGCGCCCCGGCAGTAGCGCGCTTGATGCCGCCAACCAAGCCTCCCTTGATCGGGCGCGCCGCTACTTAAAGGCGCAGTCTAGCGACCTTTCAGAAATTGTTGTGGCGGGTTTTACGGACAATATTGGTACGGCTGAAAACAACGAAGAAAAATCGCTGGCTGCTGCGCGTCTTGTCCTAGAACAGCTGCAAGATGGCAGCGAAGGCGCGTTTAACCGCATTGCGCTGTCGGCCCATGGGTTTGGCGAAATCGCCCCCTTGATGTGTAACGATCATGAAGCGAACCGTATGATAAATCGCCGTGTTGAAATCTGGGCGCGTTAAGCCCAGTCCTAGAACCATCGCAATGCTCTGCCAGATTCGCCTTGTTAGGAGACGTTAAATGACCCCCTCGATCGTAGTTTTTGACATCGGCAATGTGCTGGTGGACTGGCAACCGCATAAAGCATGGCTAAAAGAACTTGGCACGCCAGAGGCTTGTCAGGCTTTCATGGATCGCATTGATTTTTCGGCCTTCAACCTACGCGGTGACGGGGGTGAAACATTTGCTGATATGGCCCGCGAGCTTAGCGACCCTGACGATGCGCGCCGCTTGATGGAATATGTCGATCATTACCCGCTGACCATGACCGGGGTTGTGCCGGGCAGTTGGGAAATCTTGGACCGCCTGCAAGCGCGCGGTGTGCCGACCCATGCGATCACCAATTGGTCGGCGGAAACCTGGCCGCTGGGCCTTTCGGTTCACCCCCGCTTGGGCGAGGTGTTTGGAACAACAATCGTGTCGGGCCAAGAACATATGATTAAACCCGATGCCCGTATCTTTGATCTTTTGTGCGCGCGCGCAGGCGTTGCGGCATCTGACTGCGTGTTCATCGATGACAGTCCGCGCAATGTTGACGGCGCGAAAGCCGC
>CAZBBZ010000260.1:0-4689 GCA_964489925.1 uncultured Rhodobacterales bacterium | reverse complement strand
GCCACAGGCAGGCAATAATAATGCGGCCGGATGCCACCGGCCAAAATATGGTTCCGGTTGATAATCAGATGATGCGTGGTCAGCGTCCCGGCAAGGTTCGCTTCGGTTTCGCCAATGTAATCCACCCCATCCTTGGTGGTCACATGCTCCATAATCACCCGCAGCTCTGGCAAACGCGCGCGCAGGGGCGCCAGCACACGTTCAATAAACGCCGCTTCGCGGTCAAAGATATCAATCTCTGGGTCCGTCACCTCGCCATGAATACACAAGGGCAAGCCAATCTTCGCCATGCGTTCCAGCACTGGCATCACCTTGGCAATATCCGTGACACCAGAGGCCGAGTTTGTCGTCGCCCCCGCCGGATACAGCTTCACCGCATGGACCAAACCGCTGTCATGGGCGCGCGCCACATCTTCGGGGTCTGTGTCATCGGTCAGATAAAGCGTCATCAGCGGATGAAACCCGCTCTCGGCCGGAATAGCTGTGGCCAAGCGTTTGGCATAAGCCACCGCATCCGCCAGCGTGATCACCGGCGGCACCAAATTCGGCATCACAATCGCACGCCCAAAATGGCGGGCAGTTTCAGGAACAACCGCCGCCATCATCGCGCCATCGCGAAAATGAACGTGCCAGTCATCAGGGCGGGTAATCGTCAGCTCTAAGGTCATGAACAGAGCGATACCGCCACGGCGCGATTGGTGCAAATGGAAAGGCCAAGGTCAAGGCGAGCGATACAACGAAAGCGCGGCAAAACCTCAGCTGCGTCCAAAAATTTCACACCTTTAATTCGGTCAAACTTTCGCCCAAAGTCGGAATAATAAAACCCAAGTAATTCTAGTTCAGGACAATTCAAATGAAAAAAACCTCCCTTCTTCTGCTTGCCGCCGGTTCTATAGCGGGCTGCGCCCAAAACATGGAAATCACCAAAGCCCCGGTCGAGGTGCAACGCACCGCTGGGTTCGCCACACAAAACTACGTTGGCCAAGACCAAGCCACGATCCGCAGCCATTTCGCTAAAGACGAAGACACCGGCGAAAAGAAAACCGAATTTTCAGGCGCGAATTGTTCCTTGAAAGGCCGCGGCTTTTCCGCATCCTTCACAACACCTGCCATCGTTAATCTGCCCGATTATGACTATTACTCGCAGCCCGTAACGGGCAGTTGTTCGGTCAATGGCGAAACCCGCCCGGTCGTGCTGACGCCCTACAACGAAACCGTGCGCGCACGCCAAGCGGCTTCATCTAGCGCAGGGGCGCAAGGCGGCCTGATCGGTGTGTTGGTCTCTGGCGTTGTGTCAGGCATCGTCGAAGCCGCAAATGATCCCACAGACGACGATTGGGACTACGGCAACTTCGACGTGATCTTCCCACGGAGCGCTGCCCCCGAAGGCTAAGCGCCTAAGGACAAGATTAGCGCGGGCAGAGCCGTTTGCCCGCCAGCTGAACGCCGCTCGTCGCGCCGCGAATTCGAGTTCAAAACGACCTTGAGTCTGGGCTTGGGCGGTACGCCAAGGTCTGGAAAGAGTCCAAGCGCGGCCTTAAGGCCAAGCGCTTAGCCAGACCGGGGGATGGCGATCCTGCATTATTGACGTGCGCTTTATGGCAGCCAAATACCTCTAACATACATATGTTGTACCAAGCCCCACCAAATCGCCAGCCCTGCGGACGGTCTGGCGATGGACCGGCGGCTTCGCCTTGATTCCGGTCCGGGCGCATGAAGCCAATGTCCGCAACGTCCCCAGTTCCTAAGGACAGCCCGGTCCCGAACAGGCAAACCTGTTGGCGCTAAGCGTCATTGCCCCCAGAACCGGGTGGTCTAAAACATAGGTACCATTGGCAAACCTGATCAGCTTGCCTTCCAGCATGACATCTCCCGCCGTCAGAACAACGGCCCTATCCCGGCTTGGAATAGCCGCAACCGGAAGACAGCCTTGCCCCTTGCAATCAACAAGATTGGTCGCGATGCGTTGCTCGCCAAAGACGGTTGCAATCACATACTCGTCATTTTCAACTTCAATCAAATCACCAGCAATAAACGTCGTGCCATCTTTGGAGGTCAAAACAACATTTGCGTTGTCAATCTCAAGACGTGTGCCCTCAGGGCAGGCCTCGCCAACGCATAAAACGCCGTCGGTCGGAATAGCAACAAGACCGATTGATCCGTCGATAAAGAACTTACCGTCTCTGAAATCGCGCAGCGTTCCCGAGAGACTGTCCTGCCCATTGGCAAATCGCAGCGTGACCTCTTGCGCGCTTGCGGCTGTTGCACCCACAAGCAACACAACTGCCGCGATCAAGAATTGGCGGAATCGCTGTTGGAGAGCACTCAAAAGGGCGGTCATGGAACATTCCTTGTGCAGTTCAAACGGGTTGCCTTTGCGGACGATAGCCCAGCCTTCGACAACGAAGCGTTTACGTCTTATCCCGCAAACCGAACCTGCGCGCCTCTGTCAAAAGACATCCGCGCCCATTCGATTAGTTTTCGATGGTTTCGAGGATACCCGAACGCACGATTTCAAACCATTCGCCAGAAAGACGCAGTTTTTCAAGACCCGTGTTGATGATTGGCAAGGCCTCGTTTGCAAGCGCGTTGTCCTTGCTGACAAAAATATGCAGCGTTTGTTTGGAAGCCAGCGCACTGATGTTTGCAACCTGATCGCTTAGGCCTAACTCGCGGTAGTCTTCTTCGGCTGGAAGCGCTTCAAGCGTCACGATATCAACCTCGCCATCTAGCAACAGCTGCCAGCAGCCGTTTTGCGGCACAGGCCGGGTCAGTTCAACATTCGGCGGCATCAACTGCTCGGCTTCCAGATCATGGGTAAACCAAGCCTCAGGACGGCACAGTCTGGCCCCTTGAAGTGCGTCGTAGCTCGACACGTTGGCATAGGGGCTGCCATTCAGCGTGTAAAACCCAACAAGCGCATCATAAAGCGGGGCGGAATGGTTGAACCCGGTACAACGGTTGGCGCTTGCAGGGGACAGAAACTCAACCTTGGTGCAGTCCGGCTTGAACCAAGGGAACGTCATGTCCATCGCCCCAAGCGGCAACAAGCTTTCAAGGTGAGAGCCCCAGTCATTCACGAAGGTAATGTTGAACTCTTGATCCGGATTGCCTTGCTCCATCGCTTGACGCACCATCTTCGTCAGCGCGCCGCCGCCATCCAGCTTTTCATCTGTAAACGGCGCATAGCCACTTCCAGTTACCATGCGAATCGGGCGTGCCACCGCATCGGCCCGTGCGGTCCCTGCAACATTGCGTGGGGCAAGCGGCAGCGAGCCATCCGCGCAAGGGATCTGCAAAACGTCGCCAACCTCGATCAAATTGGGATCAAACAGAATATTTGTGTTCGCGCTAAACAGCGTTTGAAAACCGCCACGAACGTTGGCGCGTCGCGCAATCCACGCCAAAGTGTCACCGGGAACAACCTTGTAGGTCGAACATTGCTGCTGGGCTTGAACGGGCTGGGCGCTCATGAGCCCCAAAGATAAAGCCACCCCGACCAAGAGTTGTTTTGCAATTGTGGTCGGCTTTTTTCGGTCGCATCGTGCGTGCATGTTGGGGACACCCTCAAGAAAATACTACACCTTAATCAAGTACAAATTGCGGCTAATGTCCACGACCAAATGGGCCGTTGAACGAAAGCGGTCCGTTGCCGCCAATTGACGTTCAGATGGCCTCAGGCCATCCGCCGTGCCTCTTGCGCCGCCAATGCTGCATCGAACGCTGCTGCTGACACACCCTGATCCAAGCACTCCCGCATCAGATCACCTTGCGTCTTAGGGGCCAAGCCCCCCACGGGTGGGTCCGTGTCCAAATTGGTGGGAAATGAATAACCTTCCGCACATGACGCAATCGCCGCATCCCGCGCCGCACCTGTCAAATCACCCCCAAGCAATGCCGGATAAAGCGCACGACACATCGCTGCGCGGTCAATCCGCTCCATCGCCACCCCAAAGGCCGAGGACACCTGCACCAAATTCACCAACCGCGCCACATCCGCCGTCACATTGGACCCCGCCCCATGAAAACTCGCCGGGTTGAAAAACACCGCATCGCCCTTGGCCAGCGGCAATTGCACGAAGTTATCCTCGAAATACGCCGCAAATTCGGGCCGCCGATAGGCTAGATACCCCGGCAAATAAGACTGCGAATAGGGCAACAACTTCGTCGGCCCCGACTCCACGCTCATATCCACATGGGCGATGCCGCCCTGCAAGGTCAGATAGGGCGATAGGCGATGCACCACGGCCGGATAGGACGCTGCTACGTCCCCGGTCTGAAATCCAAGATGATAGTCCCGATGCGCGGTTTGCCCCGCCCCACCGGGATAAACGAGGTTCGTCTGGCTGGTCATTTGCCAATTCGGACCCAACCAGGCATCACAAGCCGCCGCGACAAACAGGTTGCCATAGTAACGCGCAAACACCTCCGGCGCGCGCAGGCACAGCTTTTGCAGAGCATTCCAAATCCGCGCATTGGCACCAGCGGCAGCAAAATGATCAGCACCAGAGCCCCCCTTGGCCGCTTCTTCTGCCATGATGTCTTCAAACACAGCCGTTGCTGCATCAATCGCCCCATGATCCGACAAAGCGCCCCGCAAGATCAACGCGCCGGCGCCGTCACCAAGCACATGATGCCACTCGGCCAGAACCGACCGTCGCTTGTCCCCTGCCAAAGCCGCACCAAGAC
>CAZBBZ010000259.1:0-4704 GCA_964489925.1 uncultured Rhodobacterales bacterium | reverse complement strand
CTGCTGCGCATTCACCGCTTCGGACAGGGCGCGCGCTGGGACGTGCAGGCGTTTTGCCAATCGATCCAAGGTAAGCTCTGTATCTAGGTAAAGTTCAGAGGTTTCTAAAAACGCGCGGGCCTTGGCTTCTAGGGCTGCGTGTTCGCTGTTTGTGGCGGGGTCGCGCGGGGCATGAGCAGGTGTGGCGTTGCGCCGAGAAATCGCGACAATGAGTGCGACCAACCCGCCGATAAGCACAAGCGAGCCGACCGAGATCATGGCAACCGCGCTGTCGAAACGTTCCAGCGCAAAGCTGATCGCAATCACGCTGTCCCCGATGAAAAAAGCAAACAGTAAAAGCCCTGCCCACAAGCACCAGCGGTGAGCTTTGCTGGCGATTTCTAGGCGTGTGGTTGCAAAGAAATCCGCGCCCCGGCTCCACATCCAGAGGATCGAAAGCGCATAGGCGAGGTAGCTCAGCGCGATGGCGATGTCGATGCCATCAAGGTTGCGGATGAGCGCAACGGCGGTGAGCGCGATGAGCGCGGCGAGACCGAGGTGAAGCGCAACCTCGCGGCCTAAACCTGCGCGCGGGCGGGTCATGGCGCGAAAGCCGAGGAATAGCAACGGGCCGATGAAGAAGGGAAAGATCGGTTGGAAAGGGCGGATCGCCTCGACCCCATAGCCAAAGCGCAGGCCGATCATAATTTCACTAATGGCCGTGGCGGTAAAGAAGGCGGCGAAGAGCCAATTTGCCGGGCGATTGCCCAAATCCATGCGCCCCAACAGCACCGCCGCCGCAAGCGCGAGGGCGGCTGTAAGAAGCGGAAGCGGTAAATTGAGCACGTGGCGTTGTCCAAATCTGTCCTAGATTATGCTGTCACTGTCCTGCATCGGGATCAAGGACAGGTCAAGGCGGGCCAACCCATTGTTTTTAATAGGTAAGCGGGCAAGTTGAGCGTCATCAACAACCAAAAAACGGAGCAAACTGATGAAAGTTTTGAAACTGGCAGCCGCTGCTGCGGCCCTGATGATAACCGCAAACGCGGCTTTGGCTGATACGAATAACACGACCTATCAAACGGGCTATCAAACGGGCTATCAAACGGGCCTCGCACCGCTTGAGATTGCCGATAGCCTCGGCGCGCGCGATCTGGAAGGCTTTGTTTGGTATCCCACGCAAGAGTCCGAAGGCTATAGCGCCGTTCACGGCAATGCGGTTTGGAAGGCCGTTGACGTGATCGAAAATGCAGAAATTGCGCAAGGGCCGCGTCCCTTGGTGGTTCTGTCTCATGGTATGTTTGGCAATGCGATGAACCAGTCGTGGTTGGCGGCGGATTTGGCACAGCGGGGCTATGTCGTGGCCGCGATCAGTCATCCCGGCACGTCCACTTGGTCGCGAGAAGCAGAGCCGCGGCGTCAGTTATGGCAGCGGGCGCGGGACGTTAGCCGGGTGATTGACCATATGCTGGCGGATGCGGATTTCGCGGTTGATGAGGGCGCGATTTATATGGCCGGGCATTCGCTGGGCGGCTTTACGGGGCTGTTGCTGGCGGGTGGGCGCTATGATGCGGCGCGGTCCGAGACATTGTGTGCGGGCGGCGATGATCTGGTTTGCGATATCTTCTTGGATTGGGAAGTCGCGAAATCGCCGCAAGATCGCGCGCAGATGCAGGGCGATTGGGCCGATGCGCGGATTGCGGGGTTTGCGATTTTTGATCTTGGCGGGACGCAGTTGTTTGCACCTGAAAGCCTTGGTGCAATTGATCGGCCAGCCTTGGTGATCGGGGCGCCTGTGGATTACGCAAATATTGATCTGGATAAGGAATCGCGCGCCTTGGCGGGGCTGCTGCCTTTGGGCAGTTCGCGCTATTTGGAACCGAAAGGTTTGGCGCATATGGATTTCTTGGGGGTTTGCACGGAACGCGCTTTGGCGATCTTGATGGAAGAAGAACCAGAAGATGCGTTTGTGTGCAAAGATGGCACGGACGAGCGCGCGCAGGAACACGATATGATCGCCGATGCGGTTGACGGGTTCTTTGCAGCCAATCAGTAGGCTGCGCGCAGCGGTGAGCCTATGCTGTCGCGCGCTAGGCTCACCGATTGCGAGGCGCGCAACAAACTCCTTGCGCGAGGGGGTGGTTTTGCACTAGAGACGCGCTTCAATCAGCGGGACCGGCGAAAAGGGCTGCCGAGTCGCGCGTTAAGACCAACCTCAATCGTAGGAGATGGAAATGCCCAAGATGAAGACGAAATCAAGCGCCAAAAAGCGCTTTAAGGTCACGGCCAAGGGTCGTGTTCTTTCAGGTCAAGCAGGCAAACGCCACGGCATGATCAAACGCACACGCAAATTTATCCGTAACGCACGTGGCACCACGACCCTTTCAGCGCAAGACGCTAAGGTTGTGAAAAGCTACATGCCTTACGACCGCTAAGAGGGAGTTCGAGATATGGCACGAGTAACCTCTGGTAAGGTCACCCACGCGCGGCACAAGAAAGTCATCAAGGCGGCAAAAGGCTATTATGGCCGACGTAAGAATGCGTTTCGTACCGCAACCCAAGCTGTCGATAAGGCGAACGAATACGCGACACGCGACCGTAAGGTACGCAAGCGTAATTTCCGCGCGCTTTGGATTCAGCGCATCAACGCGGGCGTGCGCGCCCATGATGCAGACATGACCTATTCGCGCTTCGTGAATGGCCTGTCCAAAGCTGGCATCGAAGTGGACCGCAAGGTTCTGGCCGATCTAGCTGTGCATGAGCCAGCCGCGTTCAACGCGATCGTGGAAAAGGCGAAAGCCGCACTTTAAGCGGGTTTACGTTTTGTGAAATTTGAAAGGCCTCGTGGAATTGCACGGGGCCTTTTGCTTTTGGGGGGTAAGATCGCGCTTGCGCCAAGCTAGGCGAGCGGTGGTGTTAGCTTGGTTTCCGTTCAATGGTGCCATCGGGACGGAAATGAATGCCGCATTCTTCGCGCTCTTCGTCCGGCCAGCGCCCGGCGCGCTGGTCTTGGCCTTGCTCCACGCGGCTTGTGCAGGGCGCGCATCCAATCGAGGGATAACCGCGTGCCACAAGTGGGTGGCGGGGTAAGTCGTGCAAAGCCATATAGCGCGACACTTGTTCAGCGGACCAATGCGCGAGCGGGCTGATCTTTGCGCGACCTGTCGCGTCTTGTTCAAAGGCCTCCAATTGCGCGCGTGCTTGCGTTTGATACCGCTTACGCCCGGTGAGTTGGGCGTCAAAGCCTTGCAGGGCTTGTTCCAGCGGTGCGATTTTGCGCAGGGCGCAGCAGGCGTTTGTATCGTGTTTGTGCAAAGAACGATCCGGGTCCGCGCTTTCGTTTGGGTGAATGACACGCAGGTCTTTTAGTCCCAAATGGGCGCTTAGATCTTTCTGGTATTGCACAGTTTCTGGAAACAGCAGGGCAGTGTTTAGCATCATCACTGGCACTGAGGCATCCGTGATCGAAAGCATATGCAACAGGACGGCAGCTTCCGCACCGAACGATGAAACAAGCGCGATACGTCCGTCATAGCGGTCTAGGACAACGGCTAAGATCGCTTCTGCTGGTGCGGTCCCAAATCGGGCGTTCAGCCGGGCGGCAACTGTGGTCACGTCCCTTTTCCCAAAAAGAGGCCTGACGTGACATTGAAGTTAAAAACCGTACTCATTACTCTGACTTCCTGAAGAGACTTGAATTGCCCTTGGCGGCGCATCATGTCCCGTACTGATCCCAATGTTTCGTATTCCGCTCATCCATTCTGACAAAGCATAAACGGAGCCAAGAGGATGATTTTTTGAAAAAGTCTTAAAATCCCGAATTGGGTTTCGCCAAAGGTGGCTGGCTCGAAACTTCCTACCAGCCGTCTGGTGTTGCGGGTTCTGCGAACATGCCTTTGTATTGGGCTTGTTCGGTTTTTGGCAGGCGTGAAATCACGATTCGCGTGGTGAAGTGGCCAAACAAGGGGCCGCCTGCATTCACCGACCAATCAGAGATCATATCATAGGAAAACGAAACTTCGCTGCCATAGGAAAAGCCGGGCATGGCCACGGGTTCATTGGCCAAGAGCCCCGCGAATTGTTCGCCGTTCCAAGAAATGTCCGACACCCAAATGTGTTCGTTGGTCAGGTCGTTCAGGTTGACCGGGAAGGCCACTTTGACGTTGCCTGCCGGGTGGCCTTTGCCATTTTCGTCGAGCACACGTCCAAGAAAGGTATCGAGCGTATCGCGCGCCTGTTGGATCGCTTGGTTCATTTCCGGATCATCCGGGGCGAAATCGACAGTTGGATCGCCCGCGCGTGCGGTAAAGGGGGCAAGCAAAAGCCAGCATAGCGCAAAATTGCGCAGGTTCTTTGCGCTTTTCCTTAGGAGGTTCAAAAGCATCGCTTCGCCCATATTTTCAAAAGTTAATCACAATTAACCAAGCAATTGAGGCAAATTCATGGGCCCAATGCCAGCGCGCTCAAGTCTGCTTTCGATTGCGTTGTAACATGGGACACCCTAATTAGATAAAAACGCGTGTTCTGGGAGCTAGAAATCGATGGAAATGAGTGGCACGAAAGTAATTGCGGCTGATCGGGAAACGGTTTGGGCCGCGTTGAACGATGCTGGTGTCTTGAAGGCTTGTATTCCGGGCTGTGATGAATTGACCGGATCACCCGAAGAGGGATTTGAAGCTAAGGTCACGCAAAAAGTCGGCCCCGTGAAGGCAAAGTTTGCAGGCG
>CAZBBZ010000258.1:4157-4729 GCA_964489925.1 uncultured Rhodobacterales bacterium | reverse complement strand
AAGAAGTCGAGCTGGGCTTTTTGTTGAGCGCCAAGGCTGAAGGTCACGGTTATGCGCAAGAGGCTGCGAAAGCCGTGCGCGATTGGGCCTTTGCGACTTATGGCTGGAACACGTTGATTTCTTACGTGGATGAAGACAATGCGCGTTCGCGCAAGCTGGTCGAAACATTGGGGGCAACCCGCGACACGAAAGCAGAGGCCGCACTTGGGGATGACCTTGCAGGCATGCGGGCCTATCGCCATGTGGCTGTTGGAGCTGTGCAATGAACGCGCCCGTCCTAGAAACCGACCGCCTTGTAATGCGCGCACCCGCGCCTCAAGATGAGGCCGCTTATATGGCGTTTTACATGGACCAACGCTCGCAATATGCGGGCGGGCCGCAAGAGCAATTCCGCGCCTCACTGACGTTTATGGCGATGTTGGGCCACTGGCAGACGCGCGGCTTTGGCATGTTTGCCACCGCGCTTAAGGGCGATGATCGTGTGATAGGCGCATTCGGCCCGTTTTACCCGGACGGCTGGCCAGAGCGAGAAATTGGTTGGTTGCTGTTTGATGCCGCTGATAAGGGCAAAG
>CAZBBZ010000258.1:0-4147 GCA_964489925.1 uncultured Rhodobacterales bacterium | reverse complement strand
CGCCACTATGCCTATGACACATTGGGCTGGGAGGGTGCTGTATCTTATATTGACCCGAAAAACGCGGCCTCGATCAAAGTGGCAAACCGCTTGGGCTGCACGCTTGATGATGACGCAACACCGCCTAAGCCTGACACTTTGGTCTATCGCCACCCTACCCCAGCAAAGATCGCCGCGGAGGTTTCACCATGAACCAACTACAAACAGAACGCTTGGTGTTACGCCGCCCCGAAGCGCGCGACACGCGGGCGTTTTTGAAGTGGTACGCGTCCGAGCGGCGCTCCAACCAATACGGCCCCTTAAGCGAAGCGGACGCTTGGATGCGCTTTGCCGCGGAAATCGGCCATTGGCATATGAAAGGTTTTGGCCGTTTCTTAGTCGAAGACTTGGACGGTCAGGCCATTGGTTTGGTTGGCCCGCATTATCCGGGCGGTTGGCCTGCACCCGAAATGGCGTGGTCCATTTGGTGGGACGACGCCGAAGGCAAGGGCTATGCCTTTGAAGCGGCGCGTGCCTGTCTGGAACGGGTTGTTCCTCGCCTAGCTTTGCCAGAACTGATTAGCATTATCGCACCAGACAATGAGCGGTCCAAGGCTTTAGCCACGCGGCTTGGGGCGACCCCAACGGAAACCGCTCCGGTGTTCCACAACAAGACGTATCAGCTGTACCAACATGATTTGGACGCTTGGTCCGTATCCGCCCAGAAGAAGGAACTTTTTACATGAGCGATGTTGTCACCCGTGCCAAAGAAGTTTTAGTCGAACACCGCGAGAGCATTGATCGGCTGGACGCGGTGCTGGTTTATACCTTGGCGGAACGCTTTGCCCATACCCAAGCGGTTGGCAAACTTAAGGCCAGCCACGAGCTGCCCGCAAGCGATCCTGCGCGGGAAACCCAACAGATTGAGCGGCTTCAAAACTTGGCCAAAGACGCAGGGCTTGACCCGGTTTTTGCCGAAAAATTCCTGAATTTCGTGATTGCGGAAGTCATCCAACATCACAAGCAGATCAAACAGACATCATAAGATACTTAGGAGAGTAAAACGATGGCAATGAAGATCAGACTGGCCCGCGGTGGGTCGAAGAAACGTCCTTTTTACGCAATCGTAGCAGCAGACAGCCGTATGCCGCGCGATGGGCGTTTCATTGAAAAGCTGGGCACATATAACCCGCTTTTGCCAAAAGACAGCGAAGAGCGCATCAAGATGGACATGGAACGTGTCGAATACTGGATGAGCAAAGGCGCGAAACCAACAGACCGTATTGCACGTATGTTGGAAGCGGCTGGCAAATTGGCAAAGACCGAGCGTTCGAACCCGAAAAAAGGTGAAGCCGGAACCAAAGCCAAAGAGCGCGTAGAAGAAAAAGCTGAAAAAGCAGCAGCAGCGGCTGAAGCGGCGAAAGAAGCTGAAGAAGCGGCAAAAGTTGCAGCGGAAGAAGCGAAAAACGCACCTGTTGAAGAAGCGCCTGCAGAAGAAGCACCCGCAGAAGCTGAAGCGCCAGCTGAAGACGCACCAGCAGCAGATGCTGGCGAAGAAAAAGCTGAGTAATCAGCGTTTCAAACTGCCTGCCCCGGTTGTGATTCTGTCGGGGCGGGCCAAATGACCCGCGTTTGTGTTGGTGCGATTGCGGGGGCCTTTGGCGTGCGCGGCGAAGTTCGTATCAAGAGCTTTTGCGCGGTGCCAAGTGATATTGGCAATTACTCCCCGTTGAGTTCGGAGGACGGCAAGACCTTATATGAGGTCAAAGTCACCCGTGCGATCAAGGCGGGGTTTGCTGCCCGCATTCAAGGTATCAACAACAAAGAAGAAGCCGACGCGTTGCGCGGTGTAACTTTGCATTTGGACAGGGATGCTTTGCCGTCTTTGCCCGATGACGAGTTTTATCATTCGGATCTGATTGGCTTGGACGTGGTGGACACGGGCGGCAAGCGGATTGGGCGGATCAAGGCGATCCACGACAATGGGGTCACTGATCTTTTGGATGTGCATGGGCCGGGTTTGAAAAACGGTGTGGTTATTCCGTTCACCCGTGAGATTATTCCGACGGTGGATATCGCCGGTAAACGCGTGATTGCGGATTTGCCAGATGGGATTTTGCCGGGAACGGGCGAATGAGTTTTGATTTTGCGCCAAGTTTGGCGGATGATGTTATGGCCCTGACGCCTTTGGGTGCTGGGGATTATGAGGGCTTGTTCAGGGCCGCATCTGATCCGGGCATTTGGGAACAGCACCCCCAAGTTGATCGCTATAAAGAAGACGTGTTTCGTCCCTATTTCGATTTTCTGCTGCAAAGCGGCGGCACATTGGTGGCGCGCGATCAAGCCGCGGGCGATGTGATCGGCTGTTCACGCTTTTATGAAAGCGATGATGCGCCGGGCGATATTTGCATTGGCTTCACGTTTCTGGCGCGCGACCATTGGGGCGGATTGTCTAATGGGCGGATGAAAGCCTTGATGCTTGCCCATGCGTTCAAGCGTTTTGATGCGGTTTGGTTTCATATTGGCGCGGATAATCTGCGCAGCCAAAAGGCGACGATGAAGCTGGGCGCGGTTTATATGCGCGAGGTGCGCGGCGTTGGGGGGACGGGCGATCATCCGCATAAGCTTTATCAGCTAAAGCGGACCGCTTGGGAGCCTGTCACATGAAGGTGCCAACATGAAGGGGCCAACGAAGTCCCATGGGCGGCTGTCCATCAGTGCGAGTGCCAAGCCGCGTGAGTTGATGTCCGCGCCGGAACTGGCCCATGTATGGACGGCGCATGTTCTGACACTGTACCCGGATATGTTTCCCGGTGTGCTGGGCCAATCCTTGACCGGGCGCGCATTGAAAGACGGGCTGTGGCAGTTGAAATGTACCCAGATGCGCGAGTTTGCGACTGGCAAGCATCGCAATGTAGATGACACCCCTGCGGGGGGCGGTCCGGGCATGGTTTTGCGCGCGGATGTCATGGCGCGCGCGCTGGATAGTCGCCCCCGACCGGGGCCGGTGATTGCCTTATCCCCGCGCGGGCGCCCCTTTGATCAGGGAATGGCGCAAGCCCTTAGCAAAGGGCCGGGCGTGACGCTGATTTGCGGGCGTTTTGAAGGGTTCGATGAGCGGTTCTTGGAAGCGCGCAATGTGCTTGAGGTCTCTATTGGGGACTATGTGCTGACGGGCGGCGAATTGGCCGCTCAAGTCATGCTAGATGCGATTGTGCGGCTGGTGCCGGGCGTGCTTGGCAATGCAGACTCTGCTGTTGATGAAAGTTTTTCGGATGGATTGCTGGAACATCCGCAATATACCCGCCCCGCAACTTGGGAAGGGCGAGAGATACCGCCTGTGTTAACATCCGGCAATCATGGCGCGGTCGATAAATGGCGTCGTGCAGAGGCCGAAAGCCTGACGCAAGAACGCCGCCCCGACCTTTGGGCGGCTTATGAGGCGCGTAAGAAGGACTAGAGCCGTTGTTCGCTCAGGCGTTGCCCTACATCTTAGGGATCATCGCCGTCATTGGCTGAACATTCACTCTTTTCTGTTAGTTCCCCCCAAGCAATCCCTTGATTGAACGACCCGATTGCCCTATCACCGCGCAATTGGCGGCCCGAATCTTTTCTGGCCGCTTTGTTTGTTGTCTTTGGCGGACTTGTTCTTCTGCGCCGCTATAAAGGTAGCAATCAAACAAATGAATTCGTTGTCCCGACCTCTGGCGGGCGCGCATGGGCGCGGACCCGGTTAGAAGACCAAGAGCTCTCGGATGGCTATGAAACAGCACGGATCACGTGCGTAAAAAAGGATGAATGCGATGAACGTCATCGAACAGCTCGAAGCAGAGCAAATTGCCGAACTTGGCAAAGAAATTCCAGATTTTGCCGCAGGCGATACCATTCGCGTCGGCTTTAAGGTAACCGAGGGCACGCGCACACGTGTGCAGAACTATGAAGGCGTTTGTATCGCCCGCAAAGGCGGCGACAGTATTGCGGCGGCTTTTACAGTTCGTAAAATTTCGTTCGGTGAAGGTGTGGAACGTGTGTTCCCCTTGTACTCGCCAAATATTGAAAGCATCACGGTTGTACGTCGCGGTAAAGTCCGGCGCGCAAAGCTTTATTACCTACGCTCGCGTCGCGGTAAGTCAGCACGGATTGCGGAAAAAACCAACTACCGCCCGCT
>CAZBBZ010000257.1:0-4754 GCA_964489925.1 uncultured Rhodobacterales bacterium | reverse complement strand
CTGCAAAACTTGATGCAGGAAATTTGGTCAGCCGATACAAGGTCCTTGCCGGGAACCGGAATTGAGCAAGCGTCAATTTCCCTCGGTCCAATCTTTATTGGGGTTTTGCCGCTGATTGTGTTGATCTGTGCTACGCTTTTGACCGGCGGATTGGACGCGGTGATCCGCTATACTCGCTTCGGTCGCTCTTTGCGCGCGGCCTCTGCCGATGTGGAAGCCGCTGCGATGACCGGGGTCAGCCCGAAACGGGTCTACGCCACGGCGACCGCAATCGCTGTCGGCATTTTGGGTTTTGCCGCAACCTTTCAAGCGATGCGGTCCACAGTTGCGCCAGCGGACGGCGCTTTCCAACTAATCTTCGCCTTTGAGGCTGTAATTATCGGCGGGCTTGGTTCGATCTGGGGTGCGTTTGTCGGGGCCATGGTCTTAGGTGTTAGCCAAGCCATCGGTTTTCGCATTAATCCGGGCATGGGCATTCTGGTAGGGCACATCGTGTTTCTTGCGGTGCTTGCACTGCGACCACAGGGTATTTTAGGGAAAAAACAATGAACACCTCTGCTTCAAGGGCGCAGGTGCGTCAAATGACCCCTTCTGGTTGGGTGGCACTGATTGTCGCTACTGTTGCCGTTATTGCCGTTGCCAGTATGCCGCTTTGGGCCTCGCAGGGTTTGATTCGAGATGTGGTGACCCTGTGTTGCTACATCGCCGTTGCGCAAATGTGGAACCTGCTTGCGGGCTACGGAGGGCTTGTATCAGTTGGCCAGCAAGCCTTCATCGGCGTCGGAGCATATACGATGTTCGTGCTGGCGCAGACCTATGGAGTGAACCCGTTTCTGGCCGCAGCCGTGTGCATTGTCGCCCCGGCGCTATTGGCCGTTCCAACTTATTTCCTTTTGCACCGGCTTGAGGGTGCGTATTTTGCTATAGGAACATGGGTGCTGGCCGAAGCGCTTCGGCTAACCGCCACCAACCTGCCAATTGTTAACTCAGGTATGGGAATGAGTCTGCGGGTCATGACCCAATACTCAGCCCAAGAACGCGCCATCGGCATTTCGATTCTCGCGGCCGTTCTTTTGCTAACGACGGTCGGCGGTAGCTATATGTTACTGCGCAGTAGATTCGGCCTTGCCCTTACAGCTATGCGTGACAATCCGGTGGCGGCGGCCAGCCAAGGAGTCAATGTCAACCGCTTGCGGTTTCTAGTGTTCTTTGCGGCCGCTGTGGGATCAGGCCTAGCCGGAGCGGTTTATTTCATTGCACAACTGCGTATTACCCCGCCGTCAGCGTTTGATCCGCAATGGGCAAATTTGGCGATTTTCATCGTTATGATCGGCGGGATTGGTAGCATCGAAGGTGTCTTAATCGGTGCAACGATCTTCTTTTTTGCGGATCGCTGGTTTGGTGAGTTCGGCACGATCTATCTGATCATCCTTGGACTGTGCACACTTTTCTGCGCCCTTTATTTGCGCGATGGTCTGTGGGGGCTTGTTCGTCGATACATTGACATCCCGATGTTCCCAACGCGTCGCCGGTTGATGTCGAATGGAAAAGATATCTGATGAAAGCTGCGATTTTCGATCAATTCGGATCGCCGTTGCGAATCGGCGATGTGTCAGACCCGACGCCAGAGCCTGATGAGGTTGTGCTGAAGGTCAGCCGCTGCGGTATCTGCGGTAGCGATCTGCATATGACGGTCGACGATACCTTTGGTTTGCAAGGTGGTGAAGTAATTGGTCATGAATTCGCTGGAGAGGTCGTTGCCCTTGGCAAGGAAGTCGCGTCGCTTAAGGTCGGCGACCTTGTCGCCGCCGCACCACTGAAAGGCTGCGGCACTTGTGGACCCTGTCTAAAAGGCGAACCCGCTTGGTGCGAAAACTCGATGGAACTAATTGGCGGAGGATACGCCGAATACGCAGCGCTCGTCCCACGGCAGTTGCGCAAACTGCCACTCGGAATCGGTCATGGCGATGGCGCCTTGGCCGAACCTCTTGCCGTCGCACTTCACGGGATCATCAGATCCGGTATGAAACCGGGCGACCGCGTCTTGGTGGTTGGCGCTGGAGCCATCGGTCTTGCCGTTGTTTTTTGGGCGCGGCGGATGGGGGCATCGGCCATCGTGGCCGCAGATCTGCATGATTATCAAAAAGACCGTGCCGTCGATCTTGGGGCCACAGAATTTTTGGTTTCTGGTCCGGATATGGATAGGCTTGTGGCGCAGGCTTGTGGCGGCCCGCCCGACATCGTTTTCGAATGCGTGGGCGCGGTTGGGTTGATTGATCATTGCATCGATCTTGTTCGCCCGCGCGGCACGGTTTGTGTCTTGGGCCTCTGTACTGGAACTGACAGGCTCGACAGTTTTCGAGCCATCTCGAAAGAGGTTAACGTAATCATGTCGGTGTTCTTTGACATGCATGAATTCGCCACGTCTATTGACGCTTTAGAGTCCGGTCGTTACCAGCCGCAAGCACTGATCTCTGATGTTGTAAATCTCGATGGTTTGCCGACAGCGTTCGAAGCGCTTAGAGACCGGACGCACCAATGCAAAGTGCTGATCGACCCCTTTGGATAGTTTTTCAAGCCGACTTTGTCCCTGTTGTTGTCGCTTTGATCTCTTCAAAAATCCTGACGCCGAGGTACCGAGCATTTCGCGACAGCATCACCGCTGCAACAACGTGGCATCACGCACGTCCAGTGAGGTCTTAGGGCCGCTGCGCAGTTCTCGCATGACCGTACGTTGTAGTTCACCCCGGCGAAAGTTCACGTTGATCTTGGCCGGAACCTTTAGCGTTTTCACGTCCACACCCAACTGGCGTAGCAGGGCGTTAACATGGTTAACCAACAAGCCCCGCCCCAATGTGCTTGCGTCCCAGCGCATCCAGCATCTTCAAGCAGGCTTCCAACTGCGCCACTTCCACAAATTCATCCGCCTTATGCGCCTGAGCGATCGATCCCGGCCCGCAGACCACTGCTGAAATCCCCGCCGCTTGGAACAACCCGGCTTCCGTGCCAAAGGCCACCACACCTGCGGCATTTGTCCCTGCCAGTTCGGACAAAATCCGCACCGCTTCGCTTTCCTCAACGGGCATCAGCCCGGCCACATCGCCCTTAATCACACTCTCCACCGACGCCTCTGGATAAACCGAGCGCATGGCGGGCAGCAGCACGTCGTTGATATAAGCCGCCTCGCGCGCCTCGATGAACGCCGTGTCGCTGTCTTGCACCGCGCGAAAATCCCATTCGACCTCTGCCGTGCCCGCAATCACATTCGCCGCCGAGCCGCCATTGAACGAGCCCACATTCAGCGATGACCAAGGCGGCTCAAACGCGCTCCCCTCAGGCGCGCGCGCCTTCAATTCCTCGCGCATTTCCAGCAGCCAGTTCACATAGCGCGCGGCATATTCGACCGCGGACACCCCGGCATCCGGGTCGCTGCCATGCCCGGCAAGTCCTTCGAAATGCGTGCAAACCTCGCGCACGCCCTTATGCCCCGAAATCACCCGCATTTCCGTCGGCTCGCCAATGATCGCAACCGACGGCTTTAAGCCACTAGCCACCAAATCCGCCACCAAAGCCTGTCCGCCCAAACAGCCCACTTCTTCGTCATAAGTAAACGCCAGATGCAAAGGTCGCGTAAGCTCCTGACCCGCCACCGCCCGCGCCATCACCATCGCAGCGGCAATAAACCCCTTCATGTCGCAAGTGCCGCGCCCGTAAAGCTTGCCGTCCCGTTCTTCCATCAAAAACGGATCGCTGCTCCAGGGTTGATCGATCACAGGCACCACATCCGAATGGCCCGATAGCACAATACCACCGTCCCCTTCCGGCCCAAGGGTCGCAAACAGATTGGCCTTGCTTCCGGTGTCGTTGTGCCAAACCTCGACCCGCGCGCCCAAAGGCTCCAAGTAATCCGTCACATAAGCAATCAGGTCCAAATTCGTTTCAGACGACACCGTGGGAAAAGCGATCAAATCGCCCAGCAGCGCACGGGTTTCGTCCAAAGGGCTCATCTCCGGCGCGCTCATGGCTTCACAAACACTTTGCGTTCCACATCGGCCAAACATTCCGCAGGGCCACCCTCCACAATGCGCAGAGGTTCGGTGATCTCCAGCCCCCAATCCTCCATCCACAGCGCAGGCATGAAATGGAACGTCATATCGGCCTTAAACTCGGTCTCATCATCCGGGCGAATGGAAAACGTCCGCTCGCCCCAATCGGGTGGATAGCTCAAGCCGATAGGATAACCACAACGCCCTTCGCGCGGGATTTTGTGCCGCGCCAAAGCTGCATAAAACGCCCGCGCCACATCACCCGCCGTATTGCCCACGCGCGCGGCATCAATGCCTTCAGCCACGCCTTCGATAATCGCCACTTCTGCCGCACGCACATCGCGCGGCGGTTCTCCCAACCAGACCGTTCGGCACAATGGCGCATGATAGCGGCGATACACCCCCGCGATTTCAAAAAACGTGCCAGAGTTATTTTCAAACGGGCGATCATCCCAAGTCAGATGCGCAGCCGAGGCATCCTTGCCCGACGGCACCAAAGGCGCAATCGCTGCATAATCCCCGCCAAACATCACCCCGTCCTCTTCGGCCCCCCATGTGGCTGTATGCAAGATTTCGGCCACGACCTCGTTCTTGCGCCGCCCCGGTTCAATCGCCTCCAGCGCGGTTTGGTGCATCCGCTCCACGATCCTTGCTGCGCGCCGCATAAACATCAGCTCGGTTTTCGACTTCACCGCCCGGCACCGGTTG
>CAZBBZ010000256.1:1554-4763 GCA_964489925.1 uncultured Rhodobacterales bacterium | reverse complement strand
GTTAAGCATCAAACTGTCCTCCAGTTGGGTTTCAACTGAGATGTCCTAGGTGACTTATATGACAGTTTTTTTCGTTTAATTAAAAGCCCGCCACTTAGCGGACTTTTGTTTAATTTTTTTTGATCGCGTCAGGCCGTCACAAGTCGCGCGTCCTTAGTGCGCTTTCGCGACGACATGATAATGACCAAAACAACCAGCGCAGCACCGCCAATGTTTTGTGGCAATGCCAAGGGCCAAAAGGCCCCGATTGCCCCAAGGATCAGCATCGGCACGGTGATAATACCAATTGGACCTTCCGCGTACCATTGGATCAAAGCGTTGGTTGCATAGATGCCGAAGAGCGCGAAAAAACCGATTTGCATGACTTCGATAAATTCACCGGACACCAAAGGCGTATAGGCGAACATCAGCGGCACGATATATAGCCCCTTCGCGATCTTCCAGCTTTCAAAGCCCGTCGCCATTGGCCGCGATCCAGCAATACCAGCTGCCGCAAAGGCCGCCAGACATACAGGTGGCGTCACATTAGAATCCTGACTGAGCCAGAAAATAATCAAGTGAGCCGACAGCAAGAATGAGGTCTGCAGCACAGGATCAACAAGAACTGGTCGGATCGTCACGGCGATCTCAAACGGAATGTTGCGCACCAACTCCCAAGCTTCAGGCCGGGTCATGCCAGTGGCAACTTGCGCGGACAATGGATGGTCAACCAAGAAGAACAACCCGGATTTTGCAGGGTCAGAAATACCTGTGACCAGTTGTTCTACGATCAATCCGTCGGCCATCAGCCCCGCCAAGGCAGGCGCAGTTAGAATGGCAAGGATGATATAGGCTGCCGTCACGGGCAGGCCCATGCCCAAAACAAGGGACACAATACCGATCAAGATAATCGCCAACACAAGTGATCCTTGCGACCATTGGGCGATCATCAGCGAGAAGCTATTGCCGACGCCGCTGGTGACAATCGCATTGTTCATAATGCCGATCGCGGTCAATAGGATTGCTGTCATCACAGCGGACCGAATTCCGAACACCAAGGCTTCGGAAATCCGTTTAGGTCCCATGTTTACGGGCTTGAACGTGCCGCCTTTATTAAATGCTGCGATCAGGCTGGTAATCCAAGAGGTGCCAATCAAAGCCGCAATCGCCCAACAGGCGGCATAAGCCGGTGTAACCCCGGACAAGAGCATCCAAATCATAACTGTTAAGGGGATGATAAAAACCAAACCACCCGAAACCAACTTGCCGCGGTCAATGGTTAGATCGATTTCTGATCCAGCGTCATATTTGACCGCTTCGATGCGCACGATGAACGCAACAGACAAGAAGTACAAAATGGCTGGCACAACCGACACAGCAACAATCGTGCTATAGGGAATAGAGGTATAGCTCGCCATCACAAAGGCGCCGGCCCCCATAATGGGCGGCATAAGCTGACCACCAGTGGAGGCCGCAGCCTCGACCCCGGCGGCGAATTGTGGGCGGAACCCATTTGATTTCATCAAGGGGATCGTGATGACCCCGGTCGACGCGGTGTTCGCGATGGCAGAGCCTGAAATTGTACCGGTCAACGCCGAAGACAACACAGCGACAAAAGCCGCCCCACCTTTAATGCGGCCTGCGACAATCTTGGACATTTCGATCACAAAGCCACTGGCACCAGAGACAACCAGAAAGCCACCAAAGATCATGAATAGGGTAATGTTGGTGACAGAGATACTTCCCAGAATACCGAAAATACCTTCATCGTTATAGAGCGTTCTGAACAGAACATCGTCGATGGGCAGGCTCGCCGCGCGGAAAATTCCGGGGAGCCAAGTGCCCAAGAACAGGACGTAGCTAAGAGACAAAATGATTAGGATGGGAATAACCCAGCCAGAAACCCGGCGCGACAGGTCTATACAGGCAAAAATCAGCAATAAGCCAGCGGCCCAATCGATGACCGTGAACTGCCAGCCTTGTCCGGTGACGGCTAGGGATCGTTCGTATAGCCCGTTCTCTGCCCAAGCGACCCAAAGTGCTGCGGCTGCGACGGCCAGACCGTAAGCGACATCTATCGTCCAAGCCCAAGATGTATTTGATTTCGACCCCCAAGGGCTGACAGTGACCGAGGCCAAAAATGCAAAACCAGCAAAGTGAATCGCATTTTGCCAAAGTCCGGGTTCATTCAAATAGACATTGGTAACAACGTGCCAAAGCGCAAAAGCCAAGGCAAAGGCGAATACAATATACCGGAAGCCAAATTGCCCTTGCGGCAAATTTAATAGCTCGTTGCGGTCAACTGGCTCGTTGCGTGTTTCCGTTGTCATTTTTAGACCCCCAAAATCAAAAAGGGACGCCCCAATCGGCGCCCCTTCTACTATTTACGCAAATTACTTCGCGATCAGATGAGCTGGAATGTCCAGACCCATTTCGGTGTAGTAGCGTGCAGCACCTGGGTGCAGCGGTGCTGGTAGACCGGCCATAGCTTTTTCAACAGCCATAGCTTTTGTCGCTGGGTGGATCGCCTGCAAGAAAGGCAGGTTCTCGTACATTGTTTTTGTCAGCAGGTAGACGTGGTTTTCGTCAACACTTGCGTTTGTTGCCAAGAAGTTAGGCTGTGCAATTGTGTTGATGTCTTTTGTTTGACCTGGGTATGTACCAGCTGCGATTGTGTAAGGCACCCAAAGGTTACGACCACCGTCCATGGCAGCTGCTTGATCAGCAGTTACGTCAAGGATTGTGAATTTGCCTTCGTTAGACGCCATCAGTTTTGTGATCGCACCAGTTGGTGGACCGGATGGCATACCAGCAGCAACCGCTTGGCCGTTAGCCATTGCGTCAGCTGTTGGGCCGTAGCCAACGCTTACCAGTGTGAAGTCTTCCAAAGTTAGGCCAAGACCGCCCAAAAGAACTTTGTTTGAGCCCATTGTGCCTGAGTTTTGCTTACCCATGCCAACTGACATGCCTTTAACAGATGTAAGATCGCCTACAGTACCTGTAGTCGCTTTTTCTGTTGGCATTACGAACTGCTCAACGTTCTGCCACAGCATCGTAACTGAACGCAGGTTTGCTTGAGGCTCAGTAACTGGGCCAGTGCCAGTAACAGCATAAGAACCGAACAAACCTTGAAGAATAGCGAAGTCAGCAGTTCCAGCGGAAAGCGCCTGAACGTTTGCGCCTGAACCAGCAGAGTTAACAGCTGTTAGCGAGAATTTTTCGCCAGGAAG
>CAZBBZ010000256.1:0-1454 GCA_964489925.1 uncultured Rhodobacterales bacterium | reverse complement strand
CGCCGCCCAATGCCAAGCGAGGCGGCAACATCGTCCATCCGGCCGTTTTGCTCTTGAATAGCCCGGCCAATCAATTCGCGCTCAAAGGCGGCAACCGCTTCGCGCAACGTATTGGGAAATGCTTGCAAAGATTCTTCGCGGGCAATTGCACGGCGTACAGACCCGCCGCCCCGCCGCTCAGCCAAGACGCGACGTTCCGCAACGCTTTGCAATTCACGCACATTGCCCGGCCAGTCATAGGCCATGAGCGCGGAAATATCGTCGTTGGTAAGCTTTGGCGCGTTCAGATCGTAAAGCTTGCCCAAGCGCTGAGTGTAATGACTAAACAAAAGCAAGATATCCTCGCCGCGATCCGCAAGGCTGGGCAACTCAATTTCTAGCGTATTGAGGCGAAACAACAGATCTTCGCGAAAGGTCTTATCCGCCACATGTTGCGAGATTTGGCTAGAGGCCGCGCTTACGACCCGGAAATCGACCGACTGAATTTCCGCTTCGCCTACGATCTGATATTGTTTTGTCTCGATTGCCCGCAACATTTTAACCTGCGTTTCGATGGGCATCGAACTTAGCTCATCCAAAAAAAGCGTGCCGCCATTGGCCCGGCTCATCAATCCATGTGGGTTATCGCGCGTTCCAAATACCGTTTCGTCAAACCGCTCAGGCGGGATCACGGCACAGTTGACCGGAACAAACGGTGCCGAAACCGACTCTCCAAGATCATGCAAGGCGCGCGCGACCAGTTCTTTCCCAGTGCCTGTATCGCCCAGAACCAGTACATTGGCCTTGGATTTTGCAAAGTCGAAAATCAAATCTCGTACGGCGATGATTTGCGCGCTTTTGCCGACCAAGATACGTTCCAGATCGGTTAGCTCTGCCAGCCGGTCCTGTAACATCACAGTCCCGTCCAAAAGTCCCTTCATTCGCACGGCGTTTTTGATGATACTTAGCAAGCGGCGCGGCTCGAACGGCTTTTCTACAAAGCTATAGGCCCCGTCTTGCAAAGCCCCAACCGCCATCGGAATGTCCCCATGTGCGGATACCAAAATCACCGGGATATGGCTGGTTTCGCGCACCTTTTTTTGAAACTCCAGCCCATCCATTTCCGGCATGCGCACATCGCTGATGATGACTTCAGGCTGACGGGACTGAAGAAGTTCCAGCCCTTCCGCGCCGCCTTTTGCAAGCACAACCTCATAGCCCGCGCTTTCCAACAAATGCGCCAAGGACACGCGCATTTCGCGGTCGTCATCCACCACCAAGACCTGTGGCTTGTTCATGTCGCGTCTTCCTTATGCTTTTTCGTCTTACGTCTTATGGGGCTGCTGTAACGGCAAACTGGCAATAAACTCTGCGCCAATCGCAGAATTGCCAAGCCGCAGCGTGCCGCCGTGCTCTTTTATTATTTCTGTTGTTATGGCCAGCCCTAATCCCATACCCACACCAGATGGCTTTGT
>CAZBBZ010000255.1:0-4779 GCA_964489925.1 uncultured Rhodobacterales bacterium | reverse complement strand
CGCCCCGTAAGTTTCCACGCCATGCGCGGGATCTCTGCGCATTCCAACGGTTTCCAAACCTGCCGCGCGATCCACTTGTTGCAAATTCTGCTTGGCAGCGTCGAGGTTCCCGGCGGGTTCCGCTTTAAGCCGCCTTATCCAAAGCCGCTTGAAGCCCATCCAAAACCGCATACGGACTGGATGCCTGACGAGCCTTTGAACGGGCCTCACCTAGGCTTCATTCGCGGCCCCGAAGATATGATGATCGACGAAGACGGCACGCCAAAACGCATCGACAAGGCCTTCACGTGGGACGCGCCCTTTAGCGCACACGGCCTCATGCACATGGTCATCTCAAATGCCCATGCGGGCGATCCCTACAAAATCGACACGCTGTTTATGTATATGGCGAACATGTCGTGGAACTCGTCCATGAACACCCGCGGCGTCATGGAGATGCTGACCGACAAGGACGACAACGGCGATTATGTGATCCCGCATATCATCTATTCAGACGCCTATAGTTCCGAAATGGTGGCCTATGCGGATCTGATCCTGCCTGACACCACCTATCTGGAACGCCACGACTGCATCAGTTTGCTTGATCGTCCAATTTGTGAGCCAGAAGCGGCCGCCGATGCAATCCGTTGGCCCGTGCTAGAACCCGACCGTGATGTTAAAGGCTTTCAAACAGCACTGATCGAGCTGGGAGCTAAACTTGGCCTGCCCGGTTTCGTCGATGATAAAGGCGAGGCGGTTTACAAAGACTATGCCGATTATATCGTCAATCACGAACGTCGCCCCGGCGTTGGTCCTCTGGCCGGATGGCGCGGTGATGGCAACGACAAAGGACGCGGCGCTCCGAACCCAGAGCAGCTCGACAAATACATCGAAAACGGCGGCTTTTGGATGGAACATATCCCGGATGAGGCTCTGTTTTATAAGCCGTGGAACAAAGCCTATCAAGATTGGGCCGTTGACATGGGCATTTATGACGCCCCGCAACCCTACATCTTTACGGTCTATCAAGAACCGCTGGCAAAATTCCAACGGCTGGCAGAAGGCCACGGCACGCCACAACCGCCTGAACATCACCGCCAGCGCATCTTAGACACCTTCGATCCGCTACCCATTTGGTACGAACCCTTTGAACAAGCGCAAGTTAGCGAAACAGAGTTCCCCTATCACGCACTCACCCAACGCCCCATGGCGATGTACCACTCATGGGGCTCTCAGAACGCTTGGCTGCGTCAAATCCACGGACAAAACCCGCTCTATGTGCCCGGCGAGATTTGCGATGCCAAAAACCTAAAAGACGGCGATTGGGCGCGCGTCTGGTCCCATCATGGCGAAATCACAGTGCCAATTATGCGCATGAACGCGCTGAACGGCAAAACCATGTGGACCTGGAACGCTATTGGCAAACGCAAAGGCGCTTGGGCGCTGGACAAAGACGCGCCTGAAGCCACCAAAGGCTTCCTTTTGAACCATCTGATCCACGAGTTACTCCCCCCCAAGGGCGACGGGATGCGTTGGGCGAATTCCGATCCGATCACCGGACAAGCCGCATGGTTTGATTTGCGCGTGAACATCGAAAAAACCGACCCGCCTGAAGAATCGCAACCCAATATGGGCACGCAAGCAAGCCCGGTTGCCCCCAATAAAAACGACCTCAAATACGGAGAAGACTGGTGAAACCTCTCCTCCCTCTTTGGTCAGCAAATATCCTGGGGTTTGGGGCAACGCCCCAAGGCCTGCGTGGCCTGAACGCATTCCCAAAATCGCCACGCGCGCCTTCGCGTGACCGCATTGCAAGAGGTGCATCATGACCAGTTTGCCAACAGATACTCCTCGCAAGATGGGCCTGGTGATCGACCTCGACACCTGCGTGGGCTGTCATGCCTGCGCTGTAAACTGCAAGGAATGGAACACAGGCAGCCAAGGCGCGCCCCTCTCAGACCAGGACCCCTATGGCGCCAGCCCCAGCGGGACTTGGCTAAACCGCATCCATTCATACGAGGTACAACCGGACCAAGGGGCTGCGCAAACCATCCACTTTCCGAAATCCTGCCTACACTGCGAAGACGCCCCTTGCGTCACAGTTTGCCCAACTGGGGCGAGCTATAAACGCGAAGATGACGGCATCGTATTGGTCAACGAAAGCGATTGTATTGGCTGTGGGCTCTGCGCTTGGGCTTGCCCTTATGGCGCTCGGGAAATGGACGCCGCCGAAGGCGTAATGAAAAAATGTACGCTTTGCGTAGATCGCATTTACAACGAAAATCTCCCCGAAGAAGACCGCGTTCCAGCTTGCGTGCGCACCTGCCCCGCAGGGGCTCGCCATTTCGGAGATCTGGCAGACCCAAATAGCAACGTCAGCCAGTTGGTTACTGCGCGTGGCGGCTTTGATCTGATGCCCGAACAGGGTACAAAGCCGGTCAATAAATACCTCCCCCCCCGTCCGAAGGATGAGCCTGCGTTCAACCTCGCTGATTTGGCCGAACGCAAACCGCAAGGCTTCCTCGGTTGGCTCGATGCCGCGCTGGAGAAACTCTAATGCACCCAGCTCCGTCAGTTATAGTTTTCACAACCCTCTCTGGCTTTGGGTTTGGCGTTATGTTCTGGCTTTGCCTTGGCCTAACCAGCGCTCAAGGCTGGTCCGCCTTTTGGTGGTGCTTGCTGGCGGGTGCACCCGCGATCATCGGCCTTTCTGCCTCGACGTTTCACCTCGGCCACCCAGAACGCGCGCTTAAAGCCTTTAGCCAATGGCGCTCTAGCTGGTTGTCGCGCGAGGGCGTTGTTGCAGTCGTCACGCTTCTGGCCTTTGGACTTTATGCAGGCCTTTGGGTCTTTTTTGACATCCGCATCACCGCCTTAGGCTGGATTGTCGCGAGTCTTGCAGCGGCCACCGTGTTTTGTACGGCCATGATTTATGCCCAACTGAAAACCGTGCCGCGCTGGAATACCGCGATTACGCCGCTTTTATTTATGCTGTTTGCACTGGCAATGCCCGCTTTGCTGCTTGGGCTTCCGGTGGTCGCGCTTGGCTATTTTATAGCGCTTTTTGTCTGCATCTTATTGCATTGGCGCCGTGGTGATACGGCGATGCGCGACCGGGGGCACTCCGCGGATACGGCGACAGGGCTGGGCAATATCGGCACGGTTCGTCTGCTTGAAGCGCCCCATACATCCCCCAATTACCTTATGCGGGAAATGGTGTTTTCGGTCGGGCGCGATCACGCGCGCCTTTTGCGATTGATTGCTCTGGTAGCAGGCGTCGTGTTTCCCGCTTTGTTTGCCATTCTTGCGGCTTTTTCGATTATGCCCGTTGGTTGGTTTGTCTTGGCAACAGTGCTGCATTTGGCTGGAACCGCGGTCGCACGGTGGCTGTTCTTTGCGGAAGCCCAACACGTTGTTAGCTTTTATTACGGCGCGGAAAGCCGCTAGTTCGAAGTTTTTTAGGCCGCGGATGAAAAGCGCGGACTTGCATCCTCGCGCATTCGAACGCAAAACAAGAAAAAGAGCAGATCAACAAAACAGGTCGAAATGCGCCGCCTTTATCACATGCCCCTGTCACCCTTCAGCCGAAAAGTCAGGCTGGTTTTGGCGGAAAAGAAACTAGAGGTTGAACTGGTCCAAGAGCGCCCTTGGGAAAAGCGGATCGATTATTTGCGCAATAATCCGGCTGGTTCTGTGCCCATGCTGGAAATCGATGATGTTACCTTATGTGACTCAAACGCGATTTGCGAATACCTCGAAGAAGTCTACCCAACACCGCCGTTGATGCCCAAAACACCTGTTGCGCGCGCCGAAGTGCGCCGCATGACCGCGTGGTTCGACGACAAGTTTCAGCGCGAAGTGACCATGAAACTGCTTCATGAGCGCGTTTACAAACGGCAGGCAAAGGCGGGTTATCCAGACAGCCAAGCCATCAAGGATGGCAGTGCAAACATCAAGTACCACCTCGACTATCTTGACTGGCTGTTGGACCAACGCAGTTGGTTGGCGGGTGACGTTATGACAATCGCGGATTTTGCGGGTGCTGCGCAATTTTCCTGCCTTGATTACGTAAGTGGTATTGATTGGGGGCATTCAGCCGCTGTTAAGGACTGGTACGCGAAAGTTAAGTCGCGCCCGGCGTTTCGCTCTTTGTTGGCCGATCATGTAACAGGATTTCCCCAGCCGCCGCACTATGCGGACTTGGATTTTTGAGCGATCTGAAAGCGGCCCTTGACGCCAAAGCCCTTGATTTGGGCTTTTGTGCCATGGGCATAACAACCCCAGATGCCATACCAAAGGCCGCTGATCGGTTGGCCAAATTTGTCGGCGCAGGCAATCATGGAACCATGGGTTGGATGACGGAACGCGCGGCTTGGCGGGGAAATCCGGCGGCCCTTTGGCCCCAAGCCCGATCAATCATCATGTTGGCGGACAATTATGCGCCAAAAACCGATCCGATGGCCACGCTTGACCAAAAGGATCGCGCCACTGTGTCCGTCTACGCGCGAGGGCGCGATTATCACGACACCATCAAGAAGCGGTTAAAGAATTTGGGGCGCTGGCTAATCGACGAGGCGGGCGGCGACATCAAAGTCTTTGTGGATACGGCTCCGGTTATGGAAAAACCGTTAGCGGCGGCGGCGGGGCTTGGCTGGCAAGGCAAGCACACCAATCTTTTATCGCGCGATTTTGGAAACTGGGTTTTTTTGGGGGCGATTTTTACCACTTTGGACCTGCCCGTTGATGAAGATGAGGGCGAGCATTGCGGCTCATGTCGCGCGTGTCTTGATGTTTGCCCTA
>CAZBBZ010000254.1:0-4786 GCA_964489925.1 uncultured Rhodobacterales bacterium | reverse complement strand
GTCATCACCAGCATCGCCGTTCAGCATGTCATTGCCGTTGTTACCGTTCAGCACATCGTTGCCCGCACCACCGTTGAGTTCATCCGCACCGCCATCGCCGTTCAGCGTGTCCATACCCGCTTCACCGTTTAGCGTGTCGTTGCCACTGTCCCCATCGATCAGATCATCGCCAAGCCCGCCATGCATCAGATCGTTGTTCTGATTGCCGCGCATGATGTCGTTGTCCGCTCCGCCATCGAGCGTGTCTTTGCCAGTGCCACCGCGCAGGCTATCCTCGCCTAAACCGCCATTCACAACATCCCCGTTGTTGCCACCAAGAACCGTGTCGTTGCCGTCGCCGCCGTTTACCGTGTCCTTGCCAGAGCCGCCGTCGAGTAGATCATTTTGCGCGCCCCCATCCATTGTATCAGCGCCAGCGCCACCTTCGAGGGTGTCACTGCCCGATTGACCGAGCAGCGTATCATCACCCGTGCCCCCAAGGATCATGTCATCACCCGAGCCGCCATCCACACGATCATGGCTACCACCACCAAGCAGGATATCGTTGTCCTCACCGCCGTCGAGCGTGTCCTTGCCGGACCCACCATCAAGGCTATCCATGCCAATGCCGCCAAAGAGCTGATCATTATTGGCACCCCCAAGCACGGTGTCATTGCCCGCATCCCCACTTAGGCTGTCATTGCCTGCGCCACCTTCAATGACGTCATCCCCGCCGTCGCCGTTTATGGTATCCCCCATGACGTCACCGCCTAAGGTGTCATTGTCAGGCCCGCCAGAGATCAGATCTTTGCCGTCGCCTCCTGAAATCGTATCCTCGCCCATATCTCCGTTGATTGTGTCATTGCCGCCAAAACCAAAAAGCCCATCATGGCCGTCATGTCCGATGATCCGGTCATCCGTGCCCAAGCCGCCCAATTTGATCGGGTTTCCGTCCTCGAAATAAACTTCTGGATTGGAGGCGTCGAAAACGATGTCTGCAAGTGCATCCGGATTAACAATGCGGATCACTTGGACCTTTTCGGTTGAAGCGGCCCCAAGCCCGCCGGTTTCAACCGCGCGCACGATAAAGCTGTCTTCGATGAAATCGGCGCCATCAAAGTCAATTGCTTGGCGTTGATTATAGGTAAAGCCCCCTGAGGGATCGAGCTTAAGGATCCCAAGACTGGGCGCTTGAACCAATTCAAACTCAAACGCATCGCCTTCTGCGTCGCTGGCTCCGATTTCCCCCGTAAGCCTTCCGCGCGGTGAGATGGGATAAAGCAGACTTGAAACATCCGGCGCATCGTTTTCTGGCGTCACATCGAATGTAATTGTCTGACCTGCGCTGCCATCGCGCGCTTCGCCGTTGGTTGCCACATTGACATCGGTTTGGATCGTTGCTGCCAAATCGCGGAAGGACACATCATCGGTGATGCGATAGGTGAACTCACCTGCTGGGCCGAAGTAGTCCTTGGTTGGGCGAAAGTACAAGTCTTCTAGTTGGCTCGCTGTCAAACCATCGCCCACCGCAAGCGGCGTTTCGATCAAAATGACCAGCCCATGTTCAAGAAGCGCTGGGTCGGGTGCCATATAGAATATTGTGCCGTTGTCCGGAACACTTTCGACCGTTATCTCGACCGGGTCGCCCTGTTGATCGAGCGTGACCGTGGTCGGCGCATTGCTGGACGGATCAACTGGATATTCGATGGTCCCGAAACCGGCATTGTTGCCAACACTCAACGAGGCACCGCCAAGCGCATCAAGGATAACGGATTCATTGGCGGGGTCTGGGCGCCAGTTTGCGACCAGTCCGGGTTGGTCTGCGGGATTTTCAAACTCGATGTTGCTGTTCGCTGCAATTTCATAAGTGCTGCGCAACGTATCCCAGATACGAATGTCGCCAATCTCGCCCGGCATTGCTTCAGACGGGACGAAGCCGCCTCCTAGCGAGTCCTGTTCTTGGCCGAAAACAAGCGTTCCAGGTCCGTCGATTGCGCCTGCTGGTCCGGTTTCAGACAAGATAGGAACACCTTCATAAATGATCTTCACCGCGCCTGTCGTGCTGTCATAGCTAAGTGCCAGTCGATGGGACTGTCCGTCGAGGAGGAATGAGGTTGGAAAGCCAGATTCGTGAAGTGTGCCATTCACAACAACACCCAGCGTATTTCCAGCTGGCGACCCGTCAACACGCCCAAATAGGATGATTTCATTGAAATTGTCAGGCGTTGCGAAGGACATGAATGTAAGGTTGGCGTTTCCGGATTGGTTGAACGGGGGAAGCGATGGCCCGGTTGAGCGATAGAGCATTTCAACAGTCATGGTTGGCGATGGCATTTCAAAATCCGCGACCAAAGCAAATTGATCACTGATGCCGCCCGGGTTCAGATTGAGCGTATTGATGACCCGCGGACCCGGTTCTTCGGGCGCGATTTCGACCTCGGTTAGATGCGCGGTGATATCAAGCGCCGTGCCCCGGATGGGTTCGGGAAGCGTTGCGGTGAACACGGGAATCTCTTCGTCAAGTGCCGGTACCGCATCGGTTCGCTGATAGGAAAACACATCCGATTTTTCATTCAAATCTTCGCTTTGAACTAAATCGAAACTTAGTTCTGATGCGGCTCTGAAGTCTTGCTCCGGCACGATCTCGATATTCTCAAGCTCTGCGTCAGAAAGAACTTGCCCGACGACCAGATCAGCGCCGTCGAACAGTCGTAAAGTCGCGGTTTCAGGCAGTTCTAGGATGGTAAAGCTTGGCGTCTCGTCCACATCAGCCTGCGGCGCGTTTAGTCCAAAGGCATAAGGCGCGATCTGGTCCTCAACCACGGTTATCGCCTTATCCGTATCCAAGATCGGATCAGGATTATCGATGCGAACACGCTCGCCATTGATCTCGACAAACTCAACATCAGTGAGGTCGTAAATGGCAGCCGCTTGGCTGTCAGGCAGGTCGGGATCGGGCAGTTCTGTGACTTGTGCGCCGTCATCCGTAATGGTCAGTTCGCGGTAGCGATCACCTGTGAACACAACCGTGTCGACATCATCGCCGCCATCAATCGTGGTGGTGCGTTGCGCCGCACTTAGACCTTCGAGCGACAGCTCTTGCCCATCAAGCACGGTGATCACATCAACCCCGGCCCCGCCATTAATGCTGTGACCGACATTTCGGATTTCTGCAATGTCGTCGCCGTCGCCAAGCTCTGCCGTCACAGCCCCTAGCCCTTCGATTTCCAGATGATCGTTGCCTTGGCCCAAATCGATGGAGGCGGCATATTCGGCATTGGTGGGATCATACCCGCCAGCCCCGTCTGAGGCGGCAATGCCTTCAAAAATTGCAGTATCGTCGTGATCCGAGCCGATAAAGGCTTCAAAGCCCGTCGCATAGTCACCATTCGCATCGCCAGCACCGGTTTTGTCCGCACGTGCATTATCAACGATCCAACCGTCCGTGCCATCACCGCGTAGGTTCAGCACGATGCTTTCATCTGCCAAGGCATAGCTAAGCGTGTCGATGATCGTTGTGCCCGGCAAATCATACGCATCACCGCCATCGAGCGTATCAGAGCCGCCCAGCCCTTCGATCACATTGGCGCGCCGATCACCGGAAATTTCGTCATCATTTTCGGACCCGATGACATTTTCAATACCATAAGTCGTTGCGAAACTTTGCCGTGCGCCCGCACCGTTGAACCATTCTGCCCAGCCATAAAACACCGTTTCGTTGGTGAAATTGTTGATCGGCACGGTGCCCGAAAGCGCGACCTCTAACTTGACACGCGCATAGTTGTCCGAGGTATCCGGGAAAAAGCTGAGCCCGCGATCATGGCGCATATCAAGTGTATCTATCCCTGCCCCGCCCCATAGGAACGAGCCGATATCGACAAATTCAGGGGCGTTGGTGAAAGAGACATTAATTTTCCCCACAGGCGCGCGGGCGTTATCGCCTCCGGTCACGAAACTACCTGAGCTGGAATTCGAACCAAGTTCCGCAATCGCAGCGTCGGGGTTGAGAAACTTTAGTCGTGTTACCAAATCTGACTCAGAGGTAACGGGCGCGCTTCCGCCGGTGGGACCAGATCCCGGAAAGGTGAAATTGTCTGTAATTGATTGCGCTTCTCCGAAGCCAAATCGGTCGTTGCCACCACCGCCCGCCAGCAGGTCGGCTCCTCCGTCGCCAAAAAATGCATTGTCGCTGGAGTTTCCTACGATGAGATCGTCGCCTTTAGAGCCGATAAGACCCTCAATCCCGATTACTGTCTCTGTGCCATAGGTGCCAATTCCTGCAGCGGCTCCGACCGACCCGACAGAGGTTATGCGTCCAGATCCGTTGGCCCCACTTCCGACCGATCCATAAGAATAGTCAACGCTGTCACTCAACAAATGGGGTAATAGCTGATCGCTTATGTTGTCACTGAAAGAAACTGTCCGTTCCGCATATGGCCCAAAAGGATTGTACGATGAATAGGATGCTGTGCCCGTCATCCATGTTGCAATCACGCGGGCAGTGGCGTCATCTTCGACATAGGAAATTGTGCCATCCCCTGCCTCGTCAAGCGCCAACTCGACATGGGCAGATCGGTCATATTTGTGATAAATGGTGACGTCTCGGGTTTTGGTGCTTGTGTTTGCGCCAAAATAACCCGTGGTGAACGTATAGAGCGCCTTGCCGGTATGGGTTCCTGTTTCCAGAAACTTGTCGGATACATCGACCCCAACAATGTCAAAACCTTCACCGCCGTCATATGTCGTGTTGAAGGTTCCGCCAAATTCATCCGCAACCGCGCCCTGCGCCAACAAGTCATCGCCGTCA
>CAZBBZ010000253.1:0-4792 GCA_964489925.1 uncultured Rhodobacterales bacterium | reverse complement strand
TCTGGCGTTTCTGCCAAAACACCCGTGCCCCCTTGGGCCACCAGCAAATCACAAGCATAGCCCAAAGCCGGGTTCGCCGTGATGCCCGACCACGCATCAGAACCGCCGCATTGCAGGGCGACCATCAACTCAGACGCAGGACAAGGCGTGCGGGTAAAGTCATTGACCAGCGGCAACATCGCGGTGACCTTATCAACCCCGATCTCAACCGTCTTTTGCAAGCCGGCGACGTCTTGGATGTTCATCGCTTGAAACAAAGGGCCGGGCTTTAGGCCATAAGCCTCGATCAACCAATCAATCTGGTTCATCTCGCAACCCAATCCGACCATCAGCACACCAGCCACATTCGGATTGCGCGCGTAGCCCCACATGACCCGTTGAAGCGCTTCGAACCCGTCACCATCCCCTGCCATACCGCAGCCTGTGCCATGCACATAAGCGGTCACCCCATCCACATTGGGATAGGCGGCAAGAACGTCGTCGGTAAAATGAGCCGCGATTTTGCGCGCTGCGGTGGCCGAGCAGTTCACGCTGGTCAGAATCGCTATGGTGTTGCGCGTACCAACTTTGCCGTTTTCGCGCTGATATCCCATGAAGGTATCACCACTGGCTGGCGAAACCGGGCGCAGGTCGGTGGCAAATTCATAAGCCTGATCCACCGCCCGAAATTCAAGGTTATGGGTATGAACATGATCGCCCGCCGCAATGTCTTGGCCCGCATATCCGATGATTTGCGCGTATTTCAGAACGGCGGTGCCCTTGGCAATCGAGGTGGTCGCCACTTTGTGCCCGCGAGGAATAAGCGCCGTTGCCTGCACGCCATCAATGTCAGCGCCAATTTCCAAAGGTTTTGTCGCTGTTACAACGTTATCGCTGGGGTGAAGTCTTACCGCATCCATGTTCGATCCCACTCATCGCCCTTGTCTTAGTCGCAGTCTTAGTCGTTGTTTTACACCCGAAAAAAACAATAGCCTGCCCCCGGATTTAGGGACAGGCTAAGTTGTGTATGTGTGTGTGTAAACAAGCGAAGCGCTAATCTTGATGTGTGGGTCTTATATGTGTTGTGCGCTATGGTCGGGTTTCCCGATCCTTTTATTCCCTGCCGGACTTGGGGTCCGACGAAGTAAGTCTTGATGCGCCAAACATAGCCAAAACACGACGATTCGAGCAACTCCCGAATTTTTTGTCGGCACAAATCCGCCTTAGCAGCGGCAATTAGTGCCTTGTTTTTGCCTTACTTTCTTACACAAACCACCAAATCAAGCAGGCCCAGAAAGTGCGGTTTTCACCATGCCGCCGACCTGACCAAAATCAATCTGCCCTGCAAATTCATCCTTCAGGGTGGACATGACTTTACCCATATCGCGCAGGCTTTCAGCCCCAGTGCTTTTGATGGCCTTGCCAATCGCGGTGCGCACTTCTTCATCCGACAGCTTGCGGGGCAGGAATTCTTCGATAATCTTGATCTCTTCGCGCTCGCGCTCTGCCAGTTCTAGCCGACCACCTTCTTCATAGATTTTCGCACTATCTTGGCGCTGTTTTACCATTTTCCCAAGAATCGAAAGGACTTCGGCATCGCCGACCCCGTCTTGGTCTTCGCGGACCCGCATGGCAATTTCACGATCCTTGATCGCAGCGCTAACCAAGCGCAACGTGGACAAGCGCGTCGCTTCTTTAGCCTTCATGGCTTCTTTCAAAGCCTTTGCAATCTTGTTTTGCATCGTTCAAACAATCCCTTATTGACCGATAGGTTTAGTCAAGATTGACGAATATAGGTGTTAAAAAAATTTGAAACAATAGCTTAAGCAGAATTTAAGTACTTGTTTTTGTTGTGCTTTCGTATTTTTCGATTCCTTGACCTTGTGATGTGACACCGTTAGTTTCCGCCAAATTCACAAATTATGGATAGCCAAAAAATGGCCGCAGACGCTTTGAGTGACCCAAGCCCTGCCCTGCAAGAGCTGGGCAAAACCGCGCCAACCGCATGTGTCGTGTTGGATGATGGGCAGATTTTTTACGGGTACGGGTTTGGTCTTGAAGGGACCGACACCGCAGAGCTGTGTTTTAACACCGCCATGACCGGATATCAGGAAATCATGACCGACCCGTCTTATGCAGGGCAAGTCGTGACCTTTACCTTCCCGCATGTCGGAAATGTTGGGGTGAACCCAGAAGATGACGAAGCGATGGAACCTGCCGCGCGCGGTATGATCGTGCGCTGGGACCCCACAGCACCCTCCAACTGGCGGACCACCGAGCGGCTTGATGCTTGGCTCAAACAGCAGGGGCGCATTGGGGTTGGTGGCATTGATACGCGGCGGTTGACCCGTGCTATTCGTCACGCAGGTGCGCCGCATGTGGCCGTGCAATACAGCAAAGACGGCAAGTTTGATGTGGAAGCTCTTGTGGCCAAAGCGCGTGAGTTTCCCGGACTAGAAGGGGCTGATCTTGCCTTAGATGTGACATGTTCGCAGTCGTATCGCTGGAACGAAACCCGTTGGGCTTGGCCAGACGGATATGGCAGCCAAGACGCGCCGCAAAAGAAAGTGGTTGCCGTGGATTTCGGCGCCAAGCGCAATATCTTGCGCTGCTTGGCCTCTGCTGGTTGCGAGGTCACAGTGGTGCCCGCAACGACCACCGCAAAAGAGATTTTGGCCCACAACCCTGATGGGGTGTTCCTATCAAACGGCCCCGGTGATCCGATGGCCACGGGCGCTTATGCGATCCCTATGATTAAGGAAGTGTTGGATACGTCCAATATTCCGGTGTTCGGGATTTGCTTAGGCCACCAGATGTTGGCGCTGGCGCTTGGCGGGCAGACCGTCAAGATGAACCACGGACACCACGGGGCGAACCACCCGGTTAAGGATCTTGAAACTGGCAAGGTTGAAATCACCTCGATGAACCACGGGTTTGCGGTGCTTGGCGGGGATGAATTGCCAAACGGCGTTAAAGAAACCCATGTGTCCCTGTTTGATGGATCAAACTGCGGAATTCGCATGCAGGACCGCCCGGTGTTTTCCGTGCAATACCACCCCGAAGCCTCGCCCGGTCCGCAAGATAGCTATTATCTGTTCGAACGGTTCGTCGCGGCGATGTAAATGATTTTTACGAGAGCGGTTGCTTTAAGCCGCTCTCACTTGACGGTCTAAAGTCCCCAAAAATTTACCGCTTTGCTAATTCGCATTAACTGCGCCTTAACCAATAATCGCGCACCAAAAGCGGATGCGCACCACTGATCCGCTTTACTTAACAAAGCCACTTTCACCCCCTCCGTTTCAATTGCTTCACCGCCGCCGCCATCGGCTTGGCCAAATCCTGACCGCTGGTGGGTTTATTGAGCGGGGAATTTTGCGCCAAGCCTTGAACCGCAAACGCATAGCGGGCCGCCCCATCGGAACTGTGCTGGTGGACCACGGGCTGGTAGAGCCCAATATAGTGACCGACGCGCTCGCCCATCAGTGGGGCTTGCAGGTGATTGACCCGAAAATCGACGCCCCAACCCCGCGCCTGTTAACCCATGCGGACCCAAAAACCTGCATTCAACTTGGTTGCTTGCCGTGGCGCGTCCACAAAGGGCGCGTCCTAATTGCCATTAGTGATCCCACGCAATTCAAAGCAGCCATTGCTGCTTGTGGCGCGATGGGGCAGCCTGTGGCCTTTGTCATGGCACAGCGCGCGGCAATAATTGGCATATTGAAAACCCACTTTCGTGACGCGCTGGAACATGATGCGCGGCACTTTTGCCCGGCTCGGTTTTCCTGCCGCGATTGGTCCTCTCTCAATGTGACCCTGATCTTTTCCATTCTTTGCGGCCTGCTTATTATTGCCAGCGCATTTGCCCCAACTGCAAGTTTTTGGCTGATCTTTGGCTGGATACTGCTCTTTAACGCAGGCGCTGCCACCTTACGGCTTTGCGCCCTGCTTGCCCGGCTCAACCGGGACACAATGCCCGACGAGCCCCCGGTGGGGGTCACCCGCATGTCGGATCATCGCAAACGACCAATCATTTCGATCATGGTGCCCTTGCACAAAGAAGATAAAGTCCTGCCCGCCTTGGTCCATCACATTGGCGCGCTCGATTATCCGCGCGAATTGATGGATGTGAAACTGCTGATCGAAGAACATGACACAATCACAAAGGCCGCGATTGCCCGTTTGCCGTCTTTGCAAGGCTGCGAGGTGATCGAGGTGCCGGATCATACGCTTAAAACCAAGCCGCGCGCCCTAAACTATGGGCTGACGTTTTGTCGTGGGGATATTGTGGGCATTTTCGATGCCGAAGACCGCCCGCGCCCCGATCAGATGAAAATGGTTGTCGAGCATCTTTGGAACGCGCCGCCCGATGTGGCCGCCGTTCAAGCGCGGCTAGATTTCTATAACCCCCGCCGCAACTGGATGAGCCGCATTTTCACGCTGGAATATGCGATCTGGTTCAATGTGCTGATGCGCGGCATGCGCGCGTTAAGCCTGCCGATCCCGCTGGGGGGAACATCCGTCTATTTTAGACGCCAAGCCTTAGAAACATTGGGCGGATGGGATGCCCATAACGTCACCGAAGATGCCGAGCTTGGCATGCGGATCGCGCGCGCAGGGCTAAAAACTGAAATGATCCCCTCGGTCACCATGGAAGAAGCCAACGGTCGCTTTTGGTCATGGATCAAGCAGCGCTCCCGTTGGATCAAGGGGTATCTCATCACTTGGGCGGTGCATATGCGTGACCCCATCGGTCTGTGGCGCGACCTTGGGACCCGCGGGTTCATCGCCTTTCAGCTTTTGCTTTTAGGCGGCG
>CAZBBZ010000252.1:0-4824 GCA_964489925.1 uncultured Rhodobacterales bacterium | reverse complement strand
CACAGACGAAGCCCCCGGCGAGGTGATTTTGTATCAGGGCCGTTCATACAAAGCCTATCGCGGTATGGGCTCTGTTGGTGCGATGGCGCGTGGCTCTGCGGATCGGTATTTCCAAAAAGAAGCGAGCGCCGACAAACTGGTGCCCGAAGGCATTGAAGGCCAAGTGCCCTACAAAGGGCCAGCGGGTCCGGTGCTACACCAAATGGTCGGCGGATTGCGCGCGGCTATGGGCTATACCGGGCAAGGCACGATTGCGGGCATGCGCACAGGCGCGAAAATGGTGCAGATCACCGGCGCTGGGCTGAAAGAGAGCCATGTGCATGATGTGCGCATCACACGCGAAGCGCCGAACTATCGGATTGGGTGACGCGGCCTCAACGGGGCGGTCATAGCGAAGGAATGTGACGTTATGGCGCCAAGCGAGGCAACAACAACTTACGGCAAGTCCATTGTTGGGCTTTATTTGACGCTTGCCCTGATCGGGGCATTGGCGCCGTTTTCCATCGATACGTACCTGCCCGCCATGCCAGAAATGGCCGCGGCGCTTGGCACGACTGATGCGGCCCTTAAGCTGACGATTTCTGGCTTTTTGCTTGGAACGGCGGTGTTCCCGCTGTTTATCGCCCCTTTGGGGGACACGATCGGGCGGCGTGCGATTTTAACTTGGATGCTGGCCGCTTTTGTTGTGATTAGTGCAGCCTGTGCTTTGGTTCAAAACGTAGAAACGCTGATTGCCTTGCGGTTTTTCCAAGCGGGGGCGGCTGGTGTGGCGATGGTGATGACCCGCGCCATTTTAGCCGATCTGTTTCGCGGTGATGCGCTTAGTCGCGCCACATCCGTGGTGATGATCTTGTTTTCCACCGCACCGATTGTTGCGCCCTTGTTAGGGGCGGGCATTTTGCAGTTTGGGTCATGGCGTTGGGTGTTTGGCTTTCTAAGCGGGGCTGGAATTTTTGCCCTGTTATTTGGGCGCACCATTTCAGAAACGCTGCAACCGTCCCAGCGCAAACCGTACAATATGCGCGCAATCCTCAAGGGCTATCTGGAAATCCTGCGCGAGCCATTTGCCCGCAATCAGATCATGATCGGGTCGTGGTTTTCGTTTCAGTTTTTCGCGATGCTGGCCAGTGCGCCATTCATCTTTATTGATCATTTCGGCATGGATCCTGTCGCATTTTCGGTGATGTTCGCGAGCATTGCGATTTCGGCTTACTTGGGCAATTTTATCAACGCCGTGCTGGTCACAAGGGTCGGGTATCCCAATATGTTGCGCGGCGCGATTTGGATGACTGTACTGACGGCTGTCTTGATGCTGATTTTTAGTTTCGGCGAAATCGGTGGGCGTTGGGCCATATATGGGGCCATGCTGCTGACCATGGGAACGTATCATATTGCGATTTCTGCGACCACGGCGGGTGTCATGGATAGTCAGGGCCACCGCGCAGGTGCTGCGGGCGCTGTGATTGCGTTCATGCGCTTTTCCATGGGGGCGCTTGGGGCGGCTTTGACGGGTATGTTTGGCACGACGCATCCTTGGACCTATGCGGTTGTGGTTGCCCTTGCGGCAGGTGCTATGCTGATGCTTTTGGGTCGCGTGGGGCGCTATCAAGGGCCATCCGAACCGCTTTAACAACGTGTTGTGATGGGATAGACGAACAGTTCGTGTAACCCTGCCAATAGAGCGAAATGACCCCAGCCTCCCGCCTTGCGACAGCCATTGAGCTGCTGGATGCCATATTGGAAGGCGCGCCCGCAGAGGCGTCGCTGACAAATTGGGCACGCGGGGCGCGCTATGCTGGATCGAAAGATCGTGCCGCGGTGCGTGATATCGTGTTTGAGTGTTTGCGCAAGAAACGCTCTTTTGCCTTTGCAGCAGGTGGTCAGGAACGCGGGCGTGCGCTGGTTCTGGCTTATGTGCAGCATCAAGGGGATGATCCGAGCGCGTTTTTTACCGGACAAGGCTATGCGCCAGAGGCGATGAGCCGCGAAGAAGCGCAGGCTTTAGCCAGCGATGCAGTTGCGCCCGCGCCTGTGGCGCTTGATTACCCGGATTTTCTGCATGATGATTTGAGCCGATCGTTGGGGGGGGATTTGCAGGCGGTCATGGCGGCCATGCGGGACCGCGCCCCGGTTGATGTGCGGGTGAATTTGTTGCGCGGCTCGCGAGATCAAGCGCGCGCTGCTTTGGCGCGTGATGACATTGAGGCCGTGCCTGTAAAGACCGTTCCCACAGCCCTGCGCTTGACCCAAAATCCGCGAAAGCTGGCCGGGTCAAAGGCCTATCAAGATGGGCTTGTGGATATTCAAGATGCCTCTAGTCAGGCGGTTGCGTTGCTGGCGGGCGTTGAGCCGGGGCAAAAGGTGTTGGATTATTGCGCAGGTGGCGGGGGCAAGGCGCTGGCGCTGTTTGACCAAGGCCAGGGCCACGCGCAGATTTATGCCCATGACATTGCAACGGTACGTATGAACGATTTGCCCGCGCGGGCGGCGCGAGCAGGGGCACGGATCAACGTGCTGCGCCCGGATGCAGCCGCGCTTAAGCCCGGCGGTTTTGATGTGGTTTTTGTGGATGCGCCTTGTTCGGGGACAGGCGCTTGGCGGCGCTCGCCGGACGCAAAGTGGCGGTTTAAGCCTGAAAATTTGGAACATTTGCGTCAGATCCAAAAAGAGATTTTGGCGACAGCGTCCCAGTTGGTTTCCAAAGGCGGGACGCTGGTTTATGCGACCTGTTCTTTGCTAAGGCGTGAGAACGAAGATCAGGTTGATGAATTTCTTTTAGAAAATCAAATCTTTAGCGAAATAGAACGCTTGGTGCTTACCCCTGTGAATTGTAGCGATGGCTTTTTTGCAGCTAAACTTTTGCGCACTTAAATTTAGCTAAAAACAACTAGAAGTTGTGCGGCTTTCATGTTAGCCAATTCATGGCTTGTTAACGGATTTGTTCTTTTACAGGTCACGTCCAGAGTTATCTGGCAGAGTTATCTGGCAGAGTTATCTGGCAGAGTTTTCCGGGTGTTTGCGTTTCAGGGAACATGAATGACAAATGACGACCTGCACGACGGGGGCCAGCGCGAAAACGCAAGGTCCTCGGGCCCGAGTTTTGGCTTTGTGATCTTGCTGTTTTGCACGTCTATGGCGATGCTTTTGCTCGCGACCTATTTTGATAGCGTCGGCTTGCACTTTGCGGCCTTTGGCGCGTCGGTTGGTCTGTGTGCTGTTGCCGTATTTGCATTTTTGCTGCGCGAACGTCGGTCCTTGGCGCTTGCCCGCGCGGGGGGCATTTCTGGCGTCCCTTCTGGGGTTAATGCGAGCAATTCAGATACCGGATTGGGCTTTGTGGATGGGTTGCCGATTGCCTTGGCAATGATTGATGCGGAGGGCAAGATTATCACCGTAAACGAAGCTGCGCGTGATTTGTTAGGAGACCGCGCAAAGGTCGGCGTGAAACTGGAAGAGTTGATGACCGGGTTAGGTCGTTCGATTGCAGAGCGGATTGATGATATGTTTGGTGGGCGGCACCACATGCGCTCGGAAGTTGCGCGGGCCTTGCGCGATGGGCAAGAGATTTATCTGCAAGTGACCTTAAAGCGCCATGTGGTGGATGGGACCGCTGCTCTGGCCGCCGTCATTTCGGATGCCACAGAGCTGAAAACCTTAGAAGCCCAGTTTGTTCAAAGTCAAAAAATGCAAGCTGTTGGCCAATTGGCAGGGGGCGTTGCGCATGACTTTAACAATCTCTTGACCGCGATTGCCGGGCATTGCGACTTATTGTTGATGCGCCATGAACAAAGCGACGGTGATCACGGCGATCTGATGCAGATCCGGCATAACACGAACCGTGCGGCCTCGCTCGTGGGGCAATTGCTCGCCTTTTCGCGCAAGCAAACCCTCTTGCCCAAGGTGCTTGATCTGCACGACACCATGTCTGAGCTAAGCAGCCTCTTAAATCGGCTTCTGGGTGAAAAGGTGCGCTTAACTATCGAACATGGCCCCGATCTGGCCAAAGTGCGCGTGGATGAGCGCCAGCTTGAGCAAGTCATTATGAATTTAGTGGTCAATGCGCGCGATGCGATGCCCACGGGCGGCGAAGTGACCATTCGCACCAAAAATCAGAATTTTCAGCAAGATTTCCATCGCGACCGCGCGGTGGTGCCATTTGGGGATTACGTGCGCATTGAAGTTGCCGATACCGGGCAGGGTATTCCGCAGGGCGAGTTGAAGAAAATTTTTGAGCCGTTCTATACCACCAAACCGCAAGGCGAAGGGACGGGTTTGGGCCTGTCGACGGTCTATGGAATTATCAAACAAACTGGCGGATTTGTATTTGTTGATAGTATCTTAGGGCAGGGGGCGACCTTTACGATCCTGCTACCGTCATTCGGCGAAACGCTTGAAAGTGACGCGATCCCGGGTCACGCCATGGCAGAAAAAGACGTGAATCTTTCAGGCAGTGGTGTCGTGTTGCTGGTAGAGGACGAATTGCCGGTACGCTCTTTCGCGGCGCGCGCTTTGGATATTCGCGGCTATTCGGTAATAGAGGCGGCTTGCGGCGAAGAAGCGTTGGAAATCCTGTCGGATGCTAACTTACACGTGGATTTGTTCGTTTCGGACGTGATTATGCCGGGCATGGATGGGCCGACTTGGGTGAAAAAAGCGCGCGAGGCGCGGCCAGATACGAATGTCATATTTGTATCAGGCTATGCCGAAGATGTGTTTCAGGGGGGTGAGATTTCAATCTCGAACGCGGCGTTCTTGCCCAAACCCTTTTCGCTGAATGAATTGACCCAAGCGGTTAAAACCCAACTTACGGAAACGGTTTAAGGG
>CAZBBZ010000251.1:0-4827 GCA_964489925.1 uncultured Rhodobacterales bacterium | reverse complement strand
ATTTTGATGAGCGGTGTTTGCGCAAATCTGGACCCAGTTTGAACCTTGAGCGGGCGACCGATTGGGCGGCCAAAAAGCCAGAACTCGAAGACTGGCTTGCGCGCCTTAAGGCGGTGCTTGGCAGCCTGCCGGACCCAGAGGGGACTGCATCGCTGGATGCGCATATCGCCGGGATGCGCCGCGCGATGGAGGATTTGGCAACCTTGGGGGGTGGGGCGCCAGATGAGCTGCGCAAAAAGGGGACAGACCGCGCATTTCAAGACTTGCTGGATGAGTTGAGCAGCGCGGCGGTGCATGGTGGGCCGCTGTCGTTTTTTGAAGCCATCGGGATTGTCGCCAAAGAAGCGGCAACGCGCCGCGAGCCGGACGAGGAATTCAAACCCGACGGGCGGATCGTGATTTGGGGCCAGCTCGAAGCGCGGGTGCAAGGGGCCGATGTTGTGGTCTTGGCGGGCCTAAACGAAGGGGTCTGGCCAAGCCAGCCCAAGCCCGATCACTGGATCAACCGGGCGACCCGCGAAAAGCTGGGGCTGTCCTTGCCCGAACACCGGATCGGCCTGTCGGCCCATGATTTCCAGATCGGGCTTGGCAATGCGCGGGTGGTGCTGTCGCGCAGCGTGCATGATGGCAGCGCGCCCACGGTTGCGGCCCGTTGGTTTGTGCGGCTGAATAATCTGATGACGGGGTCTGGCGCGGCGTCCAAAAAAGCTTGGGACGATGCTTGTGCGCGCGGCGATAAGACCTTGCAACTGGCGCGCGCGATTGATCGGCCCGCTTTGGTGGCGCCTGAACCGCGCCCTTGCGTGTCCCCGCCGCTGGATGCGCGTCCACGCGAGGTGTCGGTCACGGATGTGGAACGCCACGACCGCGACCCTTACGCGATTTATGCGCGCAAAATTCTGGGCCTAAAGCCGCTTGATGTGCTGGGTCGCCCGCCGGATGCGCGGGATCGCGGCAATGCCGCCCATGAGGTGATGGAGGCCTTTATTAAGGCCGAACAGAACCAAGCGGGCGGTGATCTGGCCGCGATTTTCGAAGATGTCGCCGGGAAAGTGATGCGCGATGAGGTGCCTTGGGCCTCGGTGCGCGCGCTTTGGCTAAGCCGGATCATGCGCCACAAGGACGAGTTGCTGGGCAATGAGGCACGGCGGCGCGAGGTGTCCAAGCCGCGGGCGGATTGGCTGGAACAATACGGCAGTTTGACCGTGGATTTACCAAACGGGTCGGTTAAGCTGATTGCGCGGGCAGATCGGCTTGATGAAATGCCCGGCGGTCAGATCGGGATTTACGATTACAAGTTTTCAAAACCCACCGACAAACGCCTGCCGGATGCAACCATGCAGCTGATGCTGGAGGCGCAAATCGCCAATGACGGCGGCTTTGATAAGGTCGGTAGCCACATCGCAGGCCGTGCCGAAGTGATCGTGATTGGCAAGCCGGAGGATGACGTTGTGGTCGAGGATTTGGACAGGACGTGGGCTGACAATTGGGCCAAATTCATCGCGCTTATGGATGGGTTTCTGTCCGGCCAGCACAACTATGGTGCGCGGTATAATCCGATGGATTTTGAGCGCCCCGGCGATTTTGACCACCTCGCGCGGTTTGGCGAGTGGAGCGATGGCGATGATCTGAAACTATTGGTGCTGACATGAGCGCGTTAGACGATGCGGTTGCCCGCCAGAACGAAGCTTCAACCCCGTTTAAGTCGTCTTGGGTCTCGGCCAATGCGGGCTCTGGCAAAACGCGGGTTCTGACCGACCGGGTGGCGCGGCTGTTGCTGCGCGGGGTCGATCCGCAGCGGATTTTGTGCCTGACTTATACCAAAGCGGCTGCATCCGAAATGCAGGGCCGCTTGTTCAAGCGTTTGGGCGAATGGGCGATGATGCCGGATCAGGATCTGGCAACGGCCTTGGGCGAGATCGGTGAAGATGTGGCCCCCAGCGATTTGACCCAAGCGCGCACGCTGTTTGCCCGCGCTTTGGAAACGCCGGGGGGCTTGAAAATCCAGACGATCCACGCGTTTTGCGGCAATGTGCTGCGGCGCTTTCCGCTGGAAGCTGGGGTTTCACCGCAGTTCAAAGAGCTGGATGATGTGGCGTCCAAAAACCTGATGGATCGGGTGATTGAGGATATGGCCGAAGAAGGCGCAAACGGGCCATTTGCCAAGCTCGCGCCGTTTCTGAACGACGGGGATGCGGCGCGCAATTTGGCCTATCAGTGCTTGAATGAACGCGAGGCTTTGGCGCGGTTTGATGCGGGTGCGGCGGCGCACGCGCTCGGCGTGAATGTTGATGATACCGAAGCGGCGATCAAGGCGCGGGCATTGGCGGCGATTGATCTTGGTGAGGTGCGCGATATTTTCGGCGCGATTTCGGCCCATGGCAGTGAGCCGAACAAAAAACTCGTCAAAGGGCTGGGAGCGATTGGGCTTGAAACCAAGCGTGACGGGCTGTTCCCGACCTTGGCGGCCACGTTTCTGACGAAGGAGAAAAAGCCGCGCTCGACCAGTGGTTTTCCTGTGAAAAAGGTCGAGGAGATGGTGCCCGGCGTGAAAGACGCGGTCGTGGATGTGGTGGATCGCATGGGCCAAGCGATGGCGGAAGTGAACGCGCTGCAATCCTATCAACGCAGTTGTGCGGCGGCGGCGTTTGGGGCGGATTTTGTTGCCCGCTATGAGGCGCGCAAGCGCGAGATGACCGCGCTTGATTTTTCCGATCTGATCGAACTGGTCGCGCGGCTGTTGGAAAGCCCGGATCGCGCGCGTTGGGTGCAGTATCGGATTGATGGCAGCATCGACCATATTCTGGTGGATGAAGCGCAAGATACATCCCCCCGGCAGTGGGATATTGTTGAGGCGTTGGAGGCCGAATTTACCGATGCGGCCCCAAGCGAGGATGCGCCGCGCACGCTCTTTGTGGTTGGCGATCCAAAACAGTCGATTTTCGGGTTTCAGGGTGCGGATGTGGCCGGGTTTAACGACAAGCAGCACCGATTTGATGAGCGGCTGCAAACCGTGGGTCGCAAAATGCACAGCGTCGGCTTGGAACATTCGTTTCGCTCGGCGGGGCCGATTTTGGAACTGGTCGATGCGGTGTTTCAAGACAGTGCGGGCATTGGCGAGGCGTCAAAGCACAAGTGGTTTTCCGATAAACCGGGGCGCGTTGATTTATGGCCGTTTATTAAGGGAAGTAACAATCCCAAAGAGGATGATCGGTATCTAGCAAAAGCGAAAGATGCCCCCGATAAAGCCGCGCGCAAGCTGGCGCGCCATGTGGCTGGCTTTGTCGCCGATGAATTGGCCAAAGGGCGGATGATCCCGGATTTATCGGATAAGACGGTTGAGAAATGGCGGCAGCTGACGCCGGGGGATATTATGATCCTCGTGCGCTCGCGCTCGACGTTTTTTCATGCGGTGATCAACGAGTTGAAGCGCGCGAATGTGCCGGTGGCTGGCGCGGATAAGATGAAGCTTTTGGACGTGTTGGCGGTGCAAGATGTGTTGTCGCTGCTGAAGTTCTTGGATCATCAGGGGGATGATTTGGCGCTGGCCGAAGCCCTGCGCTCGCCCCTATTCGAGGTGACAGAACAAGAGCTTTACACAGCCGCCCATAATCGGGACGGCACGCTTTGGCAGGCCTTGCGCCAAAGTGATGCCCATGACGGGGTGGTGGCGCGGCTGGGTGCCTTGCGCAACGCGCTTGATTTCAAACGCCCCTATGAGTTGTTGGAAATGATCCTGACCGAGCAGGGCGGGCGCAAGCGGTTGAACGCGCGTCTGGGCCCGGAGACGGATGAAGCTTTGGATGAATTGCTGGCGCTGGCGCTGAATTTTGAGCAACAACAAAGCCCGAGCCTGACGAATTTCATCGCGTGGATTGCTGCCAGCGAGGTCGAGGTGAAGCGGCAAATGGATAACGTCAATGCGGCGCTGCGCGTGATGACGGTGCATGGGGCCAAGGGGCTGGAGGCGCCGATGGTGATCGTGCCGCATCTGGATGTGCGCACCAATGCGGCCAATAATCAGGTGCTGAGCGATGACAAGCGCACCTATCTGAGTTCGAGTTCGAGCAAAACCGACCCGGCAGAGCTCGAAGACTTGCGCGAAGAACAGACGCAAAAGGAAACCGAAGAAGCCGAGCGGTTGCTTTACGTGGCGCTAACGCGGGCGGAAAGTTGGCTGGTGGTTTGTGGCGCGGCGCGAGGCGAAAAGGGCTGGTACGAAAGCGTGTTAGCGGGAATGAAAAAACTGCCCGGCACGCAGGCGACAGCGGTCCCTTTTGTGGCGGCAGATGAAGATTTGGAAAGCGTGCAGACACTGACCAGTGATGATTGGTTCGACAAGTTTTCCCAAGAGGGCGGGGATGCGCAAGGGGGCGATGACATTGCCTTGCCCGATTGGGCGGATACGAAACCTGCGCCCGAAGCGGCGGGGGTGGCGGCAATCAATCCCTCAAAACTTGGCGGGGCGCATGCTTTGCCCGGCGCGGAAGGGGACGAGGCCGAAGCCGCCATGCGCCGGGGCGATATGATCCACCAGTTGTTGGATGTTTTGCCGCGCGCACCGCGCGAAACCCGGGCAGCTTGGGGTAAAACTATTGTGAAGGAAGCACCCGAAGGCGCGGCGCTGATTGCCCAAGCGATGGCGCTTATAGAGCGGCCAGAGCTGGCTTATGTGTTTGGGCCGGACGCCTTGGCAGAGGCGGAAATCGCCGCGGATTGGGCGTCTGCAGGCGGTAAAATCATCGGGCGCGCGGATCGGATCATCATCACGCCTAACCGGGTTGAATGTATTGACTTTAAGTCCAACCGACAGGTGCCGGACACGGC
>CAZBBZ010000250.1:0-4833 GCA_964489925.1 uncultured Rhodobacterales bacterium | reverse complement strand
AACGCTTTGGATTGGTCGATAAAGCGCGGCAGGTCAGCTTCCAGGGGTGTCGCATCGCGCCCCAGTTCAGTGCCAAAGGCACGATAGCTTTTTTCCTGACGCAGCCAATTTTGCGCCCGCGCCCCAACCAGTTTCAGCCCGTGCTTTTCGCCCGCTGCCATGAGCTGGTCGAACAGGTAGTTCTGCATTTCCATCGGGTGATGCAACTCCCAGCCCAATTCGCCCGTATAGGCCACACGGATCGCGCGCACCGGGCACATTTTCAGCTCGATATTGCGCGCAGACAGCCACGGGAACCGCTTATTTGATAAAGCCGTGTCCGGGTCCGCATCAACGATCAATGCGCGCAATACATCCCGCGACTTTGGCCCCGCAATCGCGAAAACCCCGGTTGTTGCGGTGATGTCTTCTGCGTTGATGCGGCCAAACTCGGCCTCTTTTTGCGCAATCGCCTTATAGAGATAATCCTGATCGTAAGCCTGCCACGCCCCGGCTGAAATCAGCGTGAAACAATCCTCGGCGTCGCGCACAATCGTATATTCCGTGCGGGTCGTACCAGCGCTGGTCAGCGCATAGGTCAAGTTGATCCGGTCCACGCGCGGCAGCTTGTTGGTGGTGAACCAGTCAAGAAACGCCGCCGCGCCGGGACCAGAAATGCGATGCTTCGTGAACGCGGTTGCATCAATCAGACCAACGCCCTCGCGCACGGCCTTGGCCTCGTCATGGGTGTATTGCCACCAGTCGCCACGGCGAAATGACCGCCCGTCATGGTCGAAATTTTCATCCGCATCCAGAGGGCCAAAGTAATTCGGCCGCTCCCATCCGTTCACTTGGCCAAACTGCGCCCCATGCGCTTTCATCCGGTCATAGCAAGGCGCTGTTTTTAAGGGACGCGCGGCGGGACGTTCTTCATCCGGGTGATGCAAGATATAAACGTGCTCGTAACATTCCTCGTTCTTTCGCGCGGCATATTCCGTCGTGATCCAATCGCCGTAGCGCTTGGGATCAAGGCTTGCCATGTCGATCTCGGCCTCGCCCCCGGTAATCATCTGCGCAAGGTATTTGCCCGTGCCACCTGCTGCCGTAATGCCAAAGCTAAAGCCTTCGGCCAGCCACATGTTTTGCAGCCCCGGCGCGGGGCCAACCAGCGGATTGCCATCCGGCGTGTAACAAATCGGTCCGTTGAAATCGTCCTTCAAACCCGATTCTTCGCAAGACGGAATGCGGTGGATCATTGCCATATATTGTTCTTCGATCCGCTCTAGGTTCAGCGGAAACAGATCGGCGCGAAAACTATCTGGCACGCTATGTTCAAACCGCGCAGGCGCGCCACGTTCATAGGTGCCAAGGATCCACCCGCCGCGTTCTTCGCGCACATAAGATTGCGCATCCGCATCGCGGATCACCGGATGCTCTGGCTGGCTTTTGCGCCACTCCACCAAAGCCGGGTCTTGGTCCATCACGATAAACGTATGTTCCACCGGGATCGCCGGGATTTTGATCCCCAACTGGCGCGCCGTGCGCTGGGCGTGGTTGCCTGTGGCGGTAATCACATGTTCCGCCCGAATTTCAAAAGTCTCGACCCCGGCAATAAGATTGCCGCCCTGTTCGATCATCTTTGTGCCGCGCACGATCCATTCGGACCCGGTCCACTCATAACTATCAACCTGCGCCTTGCGCTCGATCACCGCGCCCAACTGCCGCGCACCCTTAGCCATGGCTTGGGTCACATCTGCCGGGTTAATATAGCCATCTGTTGGATGGTAAATCGCCCCTTCCAAATCATCTGTGCGGATCAAGGGCCAGCGGTCCTTGATGTCGGCGGGAGTCATCCATTCATAAGGCACACCCACGGTTTCGGCCGTCGCGCCATAAAGCGCATATTCATCCATACGCGCCTTGGTTTGGGCCATGCGCAAATTGCCAACCACCGAAAAGCCGGGGTTCAACCCGGTTTCAGCTTCCAAGCCTTTATAGAACTTTACCGAATAGTCGTGAATATGCGTCGTCGCATAGGACATGTTAAACAACGGCAACAGCCCGGCGGCGTGCCACGTAGACCCAGACGTCAACTCGTCCCGCTCTAGCAGCATCGTTTCCCAGCCAGCTTGCGCCAAGTGATACGCAATGCCCGTACCAACTGCGCCACCACCAACCACTAACGCGCGTGTCGTCGTTTTCATCTGTCTGATGTCCTTTTCGAAGTCATATCTTCAATTAGCGCGAAATATACGAATTGGAAAAGCCTAGGAGCCGACCGCTTGAGCGGGAAAAGCGACCTGTTGACGATTTGTTAGCACCTTGGCTGTTAATCATCGTTTCGGGTGTGTGAATTTGTGTTTGTAGGAGTAGGGTCGTGTTTCGCGTTTTTTCAATATGTACAGTTTGCCTTGGGGCGCCAGTATTTGCAGCCGAGGCGCCGATTTGGCAGTTCGACGGGCAGTTTGGCCCCGACTACTGGAGCCAGATCGACAGTGATTATGCGCTTTGTGCGCAAGGCAAACAACAATCCCCCATCGATATCGCCGATGCCTATGACACGGCGCTTTATGAGCCGCAGATGCATTGGGCTCAGGATGGTTGGGAGGTGGCCAATACTGGCAATATGGTGGTCATGCGCCATCCAAGTGGCGGCGTGACCGAACTTGGGGATGCAAAGTTTCAACTCTCTGAAGTTCTGTTCCGTCAACCTGCCGAGCATTTGGTCAACGGGCGTCGCTTTGCGATGGAAGTCCAATTCGTTCATCAAATGGACGGCGAGGAACTGGTGCTCTCTGTGTTCCTGCGCGGGGATGGTCAGCTTGATCTGCTGGAATCCATCGTAGGGCGCACGCCCACAAAGCCGAACAAAAAACCGGCAGGGGTGCCTGCGGTCGACCTAACTGCGTTGATGCCTGACGTCAGCGATTTGTGGGTCTATCGCGGCTCAATGACCAAGCCGCCTTGTTCAGAAGGCGTACTGTGGATGGTGTTCATGGACCCGGTGCGGGTGTCAAACGCGGCTCTTTTGGCCTTTGATACCTTGCAAAAGCCGAACGCGCGGCCGATCCAGCCGCTTTATGGGCGCTTTGTGCTGACCGATTGACCGGATCGCCTGATCCTAGCGGCGCAAGCCAGTTCCGATAATATCTTCACTGACGCGGGCCACCGTTTGGTTGTCCGCGTCTGGGTATTTGGTCTTGGCAGCCTGAAACAGTTGCATCGCCATGGCCGCCGTAAACATCGGCACCCCCATATTGCGCGCGTGATCGCTGGCAATGGTCAGGTCTTTATACATGGTGTTGATATGGCTTCCGGTCTTTTCAAACTTGCCATCAATGATGTTGGAAAGTGACCCGGTCGTAATCAGCGAATTGGCCGAAGACCCTTCCACCACGTTCAAAAACACCTCGCCCGGCACCCCGGATTTCGCGGCCAAGGCGCTCGCCTCGTAAGTCGCCGAGAACATGCCCCCGATCAGTGCTTGCAAACAGGCTTTAACGGTTTGGCCCATGCCAGGTTCTTCCCCGACGATCTGGATTTTGGCCGATACCGCCTCCATCGCGGGTTTCACCTTTTCCATAACATCCGCGCGCCCAGCGGCCATCATCACCAGCGTGCCGCCTTGCGCGCCGGGAAAGCCACCCGAAACCGGGCTATCCACCAGATCAATCCCCGAAGGCTCCAGCTTTTCGGCCACCGAAATCAGATCAGCAGGCAGGATCGTTGCCGTAACAATGATCGTCGCGCCCTTTGACATGGTCGAGGCCAACCCCTCCTCGCCAAACACCACCGCGTTCAACTGAGCCGCGTTCATCACCATAACGAAAACCGCATCCGCCCCATTCCCGACAGCACCCGGAGAAGGCGCCGCTATGCCCCCAAGCGCTTCAAATGCGTCCACGCGGGCCGGATCAGGATCAAACCCGGTGACGGTAAAGCCCGCCGCAATCAGGTTCTTTGCAAGCCCCGATCCCATGTCGCCAATGCCACAAATGCCGATGCGTTTCATGGTTTGTCTCCCTGTTTTTTTGCAATCTATGTTACAAGTTTCAGACAAGTTCACGCATCCTATTGCCAGCGTCAACGTGACAGTGATATTCGCCGCGCTAAATACGGGTGCAAACATGACATTTAAGGAACCGGTTCATGGCAAATGACTACGTTGTCAAAGACATCTCTCTCGCGGAATTTGGCCGTAAAGAGCTTGATATCGCAGAAACAGAAATGCCGGGGCTTATGTCCCTGCGCGAAGAATTCGGCGCATCCAAGCCGCTAAAAGGCGCTCGGATCGTAGGCTCGCTTCACATGACGATCCAAACCGGCGTGCTGATCGAAACGCTGACCGCTTTGGGCGCAGATGTGCGCTGGGCGTCTTGTAACATCTTTTCCACCCAAGACCACGCGGCAGCCGCGATTGCCAAAGCGGGTGTTCCCGTCTTTGCGGTCAAGGGTCAAAGCCTCGAAGAGCATTGGGACTACTTGGACAAGTCCTTCCTCTTTGATGATGGGCCAAACCTGATCTTGGACGATGGCGGCGATGCAACGCTTTACGTGCTGCTTGGTGCGCGCGCCGAAGCGGGTGAAGACATCATTCCGGTGCCAGAATCCGAAGAAGAAGAAGCGATCAAAAAGCAAATCGCAAAACGGATGAAAGAAAGCCCCGGCTGGTTCACCAAACAGCAAGAACAGATCAAAGGCGTGTCCGAGGAAACCACCACGGGCGTGAACCGTCTGTATCAACTGGTGCGCGACGGCAAATTGCCCTTCCCGGCGATCAACGTGAACGACAGCGTTACAAAGTCGAAGTTCGACAACAAATACGGCTGTAAAGAAAGTCTCGTGGACGGCATC
>CAZBBZ010000249.1:0-4841 GCA_964489925.1 uncultured Rhodobacterales bacterium | reverse complement strand
ATGTATGCGGATGCGGATAATGTGCTGAATGAAATTCAGCGCGGTGGTTATCTTGAAGGCGTAGCTGACAAAGAGCGGTTTTATCGGCTGCGCGCCCGCGTTGTGGCTTGGCATGGGCATGCGAGTGAGCCGCCTACACAAGACCCAAACTATAGCAGTTCTTCGATGGTGGCATGAGCCGAATTTGATCGCGGGGTCCAAAGGCCGCGTTCAATTGCGCGGCTGAATGTGGTTAGCATTTCTTGCAAGGCTGGCGCATTGTTGTCGACCATGAACTCACGGGTGGCGTCGTCCTCGACATAGGCGGCGAACAGTAGGTCAAAGTGATGGTTTTCAACCACGCGGGCGGAGGCGGCAAAGGCATAGAGATAATCGACCGTCGCGGCGATTTCGAACGCGCCTTTGTAGCCGTGGCGCTTCACACCGTTCAGCCATTTGGGATTGCTGGCGCGGGAATGGATAACGCGGGCAATTTCTTGGTTCAGGGTCCGGATGCGCGGCGTTTCGGGGCGAGAGTGATCGTTATGCCAGATCGGTACGTCCTCGCCTTTTAGCGCGGCCACCGCCGCCGCTGCGCCGCCCTCAAACTGGTAGTAATCATCGCTATCCAAAACGTCGTGCTCGCGATTGTCTTGGTTTTGCACAATCGCATCCAAATCGCGCAGCTGCGTTTCCATCTCGGCGCGGGCTTCGCGCCCTTCGTTTTTGCCCCCGTAAGCGAAAGAGCCCCACTTTAGGTAAGCCTCTGCCAAGTCTTCGCGGCTCGCCCAAATGTCTTCGTCGATCATGGCTTGCAGGCCTGCGCCATAAGCACCGGGTTTTGAGCCAAATACGCGTGGGGTCGCACCACTTGCGCGGGCTTTCGCTGCCGCTGGGTTCAAATCGTCGGGTTCATCCAGTGCCATGACAGCCGCCGCAGCACTTGCCACCAGATCCATTTGCGCGGGAAACGCATCGCGGAAAAAACCAGACACGCGCAGGGTCACATCCACGCGCGGGCGATCCAGCACCGACAGCGGCATCACCTCGAAGCCCGTCACCCGGTTGCTGGCCGCATCCCACTTGGGTTGCACGCCCATCAGGGCAAGCACTTGGGCAATGTCATCGCCGCCCGTGCGCATGTTCGCGGTGCCCCATGCCGTCACCAGCATTGCGCGCGGCCAGTCGCCGTAGGTCTGCAAATGCTTGTCGATCAGCATGGTGGCGGATTTCCAGCCCAAGGCCCAAGCCGTGGGCGTGGGGATCGCGCGGCTATCAACGGAAAAGAAATTGCGCCCGGTTGGTAGCACATCCAAACGCCCGCGCGTCGGCGCACCGGATGGCGCGGGAGGGATAAACTGGCCGTCAAGTGCGGCGATCAAGTTGGTGGTTTCTTGCGCGCCAGAGGCGTCAACCAAGGCGGCTACATGAGTGTTGGCATAGGTCAGCAATGCCGTTGTTTGTGCGAGCTTGGGGTGCGCTTGTCCCGCTAGCATCGCATCAGCGAGCAGTTCCATACGCTCGATTGTATCGCCAACCGTGCGCCAGTTGTCACCCGATACATCCGCCAAAACCGTTGGTCTATCACCAGTCCAAGGTGTGGCCCATTCGGTGCCAAGTGGGTCAAAGTTTAGGTTCAAATCTTTTGCCATCGCCACAAGAAACGACGCATCATCGCCTTTGCCTGTTCCGCGCGGCACACGCACCAGCGCTTTGACCAAGTCGCGCTTAAGCCGCCCTGTTGGGGCCTCGCCCAAGATGTGCAGACCATCACGGATTTGCGCTTCTTTGATGTCGCATAGGTAATCATCAAGCCGTTGAAGCTTTGTCGCCTCATCCGCGTCGTCTTCGACCACCACATCTTTGTCCAAACCGCTTGTGGCCATGTGGCTGTCGATTTCACTGCGCAGCACATCCGCGCGCCGCTGGTCCAAGGAAGCCGCCTCGTAATACTCATCCACAAGTGCCTCTAGCCGGGCAAGCGCGCCATGGGTTTCAGCGCGGGTCAAAGGCGGTGTCAGGTGGTCGATAATCACAGCCGATGTGCGGCGCTTGGCTTGGGAACCTTCGCCGGGGTCGTTGACGATAAAGGGATAAATATTGGGCGTTGGGCCCAAAATCGCTTCGGGATAACAGGCTTGGGATAACGCCAGCGCCTTACCCGGCAGCCATTCCAGATTGCCGTGCTTGCCAAGATGGATCAGCGCGTCCGCACCAAAGGCGTGACGCAGCCAAAAGTAAAACGCGAGGTAGTTATGCGGCGGCACCAGATCAGGGGAATGATAGCTGTCCTTGGGGTCGATATTATAGCCGCGCGCAGGTTGCACTGCGACGCAGGTATTGCCCATTTTGTGAATCGACAGCTTAAACGCATCGCTTTCGATAAACGGGTCGGTCTCTGGCGGTCCCCAGCGGTCGATGATCTCGGTCCGGGTTTCAAGGGGGAGGGTTTTGAAATGCTGTTCGTAGTCTGCCAGCGACAGCTGTTGCCCGCCATCCCGTTGATGCCGATCGCTTAGGAAATTTGTGGGCCCGGCCATGAGCCGATCCATCAAATCGCTGGGTTCTTGGGGGGCGTTTTGAATATCATGACCCGCCGCGCGCATGGCGTTCAGCACATTGATCGCAGAGGCTGGCGTGTCCAAGCCCACCCCATTGGCCAAGCGCCCGTCGCGGTTTGGATAGTTTGCCAGAATGATTGCTGATTTTTTATCCGCGTTTGGCGTGGCACGCAGCGCTGCCCATTTTGCGGCAAGATCAGCGGTAAATTCTACGCGGTCGCCTTGGGCCACATAAGTGGTGATGGGGCATTCGGTTGCCTCGTCAAAATAGGCCTCGCCCTTGAAGCTAACTGCGCGGGTCAGCACCCGACCATCGACCTCTGGCAGGGCGACATTCATGGCGATATCGCGCGCGGACAAGCCTGCCGGAGAGCTTTCCCAATCGTCCGCATTGGACCCGGAAAAAACCACCTGAAACACCGGTGCGCGGTTTGCGAGATCGCTGGCCAATGGGTTTGCGGCCCCCTGATTGCCCGGCGTGCCTACGGAAAACGCGGTGCAGTTCAAAATCACGTCGGGCGGGTGCGCGGCGAACAAATCTTCTAGGATCGCCACGGACACCGGATCTTTGAGCGAGGCGACGAAGATCGGCAAAGGGTTCAGCCCGCGCCGCAACAAGCTGCGCGTCAGGCGGTTGAGCGGTTGTAGGCCCGCGCCCTGCACTAAAGCGCGATAAAAGATGATCGGTGCGATGGGCGCATCTTTGGTCCATGCAGCTTTGGCTTCGTCCAAAGAACCAAGTTCCGCGCCGGGCCAATAGACACCTGCGCGCAACAAAGGACGCGCCGGGGGCGGGCGCGGATCATCGCGGGCAATTGCGCGGGCATAGTGCAAAAAGCCGCTGGTGTTTTCTGGACCGCCTTCAACGAGATATTGCCAAAGCGCGTGCCAGTCATCCGGGCCGATGGTGGATAAGCGCAGCAATTCTTCGTCCGGTTTGTCATCGCCGGGAAGGGCGGCAAACAACACGCCAACCCGCGCAAGTTCTATGCTAAATTGTTCAAGCCCGTAGGTCCAATAGCCCTTACCACCCAGCACCCGCGCTATCACGATTTTCGACTTGGTCGCGCAGTTGGCCAAATGCATGTCCACGGACATGGGGTGGCGCAGGTTCATCATATTGGCCAGCCGCAGGGTGCAGCCAAAGCCGTCCAGCTCGCTAAAGGCGGCAGAAAGCCCCGCGATTTCTGTGTCGGCGGCGGAAATCACAACAATATCGCCGGGGGTTTGACCCAGATCAATCGGTTCGGAGCCGTCGTCTATGCTGCCGGATTGGGCCTGTAGAATATGCATCAGCGTGCCAGTGACTTTTCCATGAACACGTTAAACTCGCCGCCTTCATAGTCGCCAAAGGGCGCGCATTTCGTGAAACCAAAGGCCTCGTACAGTCGATGCGCGCTGTGCAGCTTGGTTCCGGTTTCTAGCTTCAGCTCTGGCAGTTTTTGCGCGATGGCTTCGTCTTCAAGAGCGCGCAGCAAAGCTTGTGCGATGCCTTTGCCGCGAGCGGCTTCGGCGACGAACATGGACTTAATCTCGCCGTACGTGCCTTTATTGCACAGCGCGCCGCAGCCAAGTTTTGCACCGTCTTTTTCTGCGGATAGGAAGGTGATTTCTGGTACGCAGAGCTGATCGATTGCCAAATAGTTATTGGCCTCCGCCGGGAAAAGCGACTCCATCAACGCATGGCTGGCTTTCAATAGCGCCGTCGCTTCGGGATCATGGGGGTCGCATTGGCGGATGATAATCATGGGTTAAGCGCTTTGGTGATTGCAGCCTCATCAAGCCCGGTTTGACCGATCACAACCAGCTGTCCTTCGCGCCGCGCATCGGGCCATTTGTCGAAATACCCATCAACCCGTGGGCCGACCGCTTGAATGACCAGTCTCATGGGTTTGCCTGCGATGCCGACAAAGCCTTTGAGACGCAAAATGCCGTGGGTTTTCATCAGCTCGGCGACATGGGCGAGATAGGCGTCCTTGTCGGCCGCGTCTTTGACGGAGGCCACAAAGGTTTGAAAGTCGTCGTGATCATGGTCGTGGTGATGATGATGGTCATGGTCATCGCCGTGATGGTCATCGTGATGGTGATGGTCGTCATCGTGGTGGTGGTGATGTTCGTGGCGCGCGGCCATATCGCCCTCGGACGCTTTGGCTTGGCCTAGCAATACATCCACCGGGATTTTCCCGTGGCTTGCGCGCAGCACCTGAACGCCGTCGCGCGCCTCGCCTGCGAGATCGGCAGACAAGGATGCGCCTTCATCCCCCAGCAAGTCAGATTTATTGACCACGATCATATCTGCAC
>CAZBBZ010000248.1:0-4846 GCA_964489925.1 uncultured Rhodobacterales bacterium | reverse complement strand
CAAGCGGTTCAATCCTATCGGCTGTCCCATTGGTTGTGGCAAGCGGGGCGTAAAGATTTGGCCTATTTCGTGCAAATGCGCACATCCGAACAATTTGGTGTGGATATTCACCCTGCCGCGCAAATCGGGCGTGGGTTGATGATTGATCATTCACATTCCATCGTGATCGGAGAAACAGCGCGCGTTGGTGACAATGTGTCTATGCTGCATTCCGTGACGTTGGGAGGGACGGGTAAAGAAGACGATATTCGTCATCCCACCATTGGAAACGGTGTCTTAATCGGAGCGGGTGCAAAAATTCTTGGCGCGTTTGAGGTTGGTGATTGCAGTCGTATTGCGGCCGGGTCTGTGGTTTTGGAGGCGGTACCGCCTTGCACAACCGTGGCCGGGGTTCCTGCGAAAATTGTCGGAAAAGCTGGTTGTGATGAGCCGTCCAAGTCGATGAACCAGCTTTTGGATGACGCGAAAGTTTAAGTAACGCCGCGGGGGTTACTTGATGAGGATCTCATCAGAGCGGGCATAGCCCAAGACTTTGCGCGCTTGTTCATCCAACAAATCTAGGTCTAGGAAGTTGTCCGAAAGTCGCCCAACCTTGTTTTGGGCCTCGATGCGCCGGGCCGTAAGCACATCGCGGCGCGCTTTTAGCATGACTTCATCCGCTTCAATGCGCCCTTTTTCATAAAGCCCGAATGGGCCTTGTGTTGCGGCAAAGAAGAAGTAGGCGCAGCCAAGCAATACAAAAAAAGCGAAACTTGTCGCTTTCATTAGTTCACCGAATTGGTTCAGTGTTTTCATTAACTGGCTCTGGACCCAAAAGACTGCATGCTTTGCCTGTTATTGCAAAGTCGATTCAGTTTGTGAATCCCCTATTTTTGCAGTGGTTTCCTGCGTGCGCTCAGCTTGTAGTGAAAAGATGTTGTGCCACTAGATATAGCGTGGCTACTGACTGATTTAAGAAAACCGCGTGCCAACTGTTGTGGTCAGGGCACGTTTTTAGGGGCAGCGTGTACTTATGGTAAAAGAAACGCCGCCCAAATACATGAGCGGCGTTCAATAGGTCGTTATTGGGGTAGTGCGTTAGCCAGCAACAGAGGCTGCATGGATGCTATCAATCGTTTCGCCCAAAGTTGCGTCGAAGGCATCTTGGCTTTGGCCTGCGGAAAGTCCTTCGGACAAGGCGCGGCTAAAGCTGGCGATCATGCCTTTGTTCTGAGCAAGCAGGCCGTTTGCTTCGGCGCGGTTATAGCCGCCCGACAAGGCCACAACTTTAAGCACTTTCGGGTGCTCAATCAGCGGCAGATATTGGTTGGCTTTGGTGGGCAAAGAAAGTTTTAGCATGACTTGCTGGCCATCTGGTAGCTTGTCCAAATTGGCTAAAATTTCGTCACGTACCATGTCTTCGGCTTCGGCCTTGTCAGCGATTGTGATGGTCACCTCTGGCTCAAGGATTGGCATCAAACCGTGAGAAATCACTTGATGCCCCACTTCAAATTGCTGCGCGATATTGGCGGCGATGCCAACCTGGTTCGCGGCAGAAATGACGGAGCGTTCTTTGGTGCCGAAAATTCCCAAACCTTTTGCACGCGCAAGCGTCGCATCAAGCTCTGGCATTGGTTTTAGGAGTTGCACACCGTTTTCAGCGTCGGCCAAACCTTTGTCGATCTTAAGAAAGGGAACGACATTCTTCTTTTCCCAAAGATAGGTTGCGGTTGGAATACCGTCGACATCCCGGTCCATCGTCATTTCAAACAGAATTGCACCGACCACTTTATCGCCAGTAAATGATGGTGACATCATGATCCGGGAACGCATTTGGTGGATCAGGTCATACATTTCCGCATCTGTTGAAAATGCATCCTCCCCAACGCCGTAAAGCCCAAGAGCCTTTGGTGTTGAGCCGCCACTCTGATCGAGTGCTGCGATAAATCCGTTTCCGTCCAGAACCTTTTTTGTTTGGTCAGAATTTGCCATTACTTGCGTCCTTGCGTTTCCAAAATTGAGTTAGCCCGGCAGTGATATACCGGCCAAACTACTACAGTTTCGTGTTGTTCTTAGTTGTATTCCGACAAAGTGGCCGGAGTTTGTTTATTTTTCTAGCGCCGCCACTCCGGGTAGGGTCTTGCCTTCGAGCCATTCAAGAAATGCGCCGCCAGCCGTTGAAATATAGCTAAATTCTGCAGCTGCGCCCGAGTTGTTAAGGGCTGCGACCGTGTCACCACCGCCTGCTACAGACAGAATTTCACCTTGGCGCGTGAGTTGTGCCGCTTTTGTAGCGGCTGCATCAGTTGCATAGTCAAACGGCGCAATTTCAAACGCGCCCAGTGGTCCGTTCCAGACCAAAGTTTTTGACGCTTCGAATGTTGCTCCGATTTCTGCAACGGTTTTTGGTCCTGCGTCTAGGATCATCATGTCTTCTGGGCATTCTTCGGCGGGCACGGTTGTAGAAGCTGCTCCGGCTGCAAATTCTGCCGAAACGACGATATCAAGAGGCAAAATGATTTTGGTTTGCGCAGCTTTAGCTTTGCCCATCACTTCTTTGGCGGTGTCGGTCATGTCGTGTTCGCAAAGCGATTTGCCGACCTGATAGCCTTGAGCGGCCAAAAACGTATTGGCCATGCCGCCGCCGATGACGATGTTGTCTACTTTTTCCACGAGGTTTGACAACAATTCCAATTTGGTCGATACTTTTGCACCGCCAACAACTGCTGTGACCGGGCGCTTGGGGTCACCAAGCGCATTTTCCAAGGCGGACAGTTCTTGCTGCATCAAACGGCCTGCGCAATTTGGGAGCAATCTGGCAAGCCCATCTGTCGAGGCATGGGCGCGGTGGGCGGCTGAAAACGCATCATTGCAATATATGTCGCCGAGGTCAGCCAGTTTCGCGGCAAATTCTGGATCGTTCTTTTCTTCGCCGGGATGAAACCGCAGGTTTTCCAGCAGTAACACATCGCCCGCTTGCATTTCGCCGATGTAGTCGCGCGCCCGTTTGCCGTCCTTATCGGCTGCAAATGTTACGCGTCGGCCCAATTCGGCGGATAGCGCTGACACGGTTACTTCCAGCGACATTTCCGGAACCACTTTGCCCTTTGGTCGTCCATAATGGGCAAGCAATACCGGGCGGCCACCTTTGTTCAGGATGTCGTTAACGGTCGGAACAATACGTGTGATGCGCGTTGCATCACTGACAATGCCGTTTTCGACCGGCACGTTAATATCCACGCGCACCAATACGGTTTTGCCGTTCATGTCGATGTCGTCGATGGTATTTCTGGCCATAATTATTCCCTTTGTTCCGTTAGCGGGGAACTACCTCAAATTCGTAACTAACTGCAACTGATGGCTCGGCTGCAGCCCTCAAATCAAATTTAGCGCCAAAAGGCTAACCACTCGGATAGCGTTGCCAGCAATCTTCCCAAGATCGTCGGAAGGCCCCATTCAAAATGGAGCCAATCCGCAGCAAATATGCCGACAATCAAGATTGCTATGACAAAGGCCGTTCGGTTGTCCAACCGGCTATCCTTATTTGATGTGCTTTCCCATCTCGGCAGCGGTATCGAGCATGCGATAAGAGAAGCCCCACTCGTTATCGTACCATGACATGATACGCACCAAGTTACCGTTCATCAAATCGGTCTGCTCTGCGGCAAAAATTGATGAGTGGGAATCGTGGACATAATCGACAGACACCAGTGGTTCTTCGTTATAGCCCAAGATGCCCTTTAGGGGGCCTTCGCTGGCTTCTTTCATCGCCGCGTTGATTGTTTCGACGTTGGTTTTGGTTTTGATGATCGCTTTTAGATCAACCAAAGAAACATTCGGCGTCGGAACGCGCACGGCTGAACCGTCAAGCTTGCCTTTGAGTTGTGGCAACACAATTCCCACAGCCCGCGCCGCGCCCGTTGTTGTCGGGATCATAGAGGCCGCAGCCGCGCGCGCGCGAAACAGGTCACTATGCATCCGGTCAAGGGTGGGCTGATCGCCCGTATAGGCGTGAATTGTGGTCATGAACCCGCGCTCGATCCCGAACTCTTTGTCCAAGATATAAGCCACAGGTGCCAAACAGTTGGTCGTACAAGACGCATTTGAAACGATGATGTCGTCGCTTGTCAGCTCTTGATGGTTCACACCGTAAACGATGGTTTTATGCGCCGTTTTGCCCGGCGCAGATAGTAGCACCCGCTTGGCACCGCTTTTCACGTGAGGCTGACTTGCTTCGATCGAGTTGAACTTGCCGGTACATTCCAACAGGACATCAATGCCAGACCAGTCTAGCTCTTTGGGGTCACGCGAGGATTGCACTTTGATCTTACCGCGGCCGATATCGATCCAGTCTTTGCCGTGCGTGACTTTGCCTTTGAAGCGGCCGTGAACCGTGTCGTATTTGAACAGGTGAACGTTGCTTTCCAACGGCCCTGTGCAGTTCAGTTTCACGATTTCAACGTCTTTGCGGCCTGATTCAGACAAGGCACGCAACGTACTTCTACCGATACGGCCAAAGCCGTTAATTCCTAGTTTAATTGTCATCCTGCTCTTCCAACTAACAAAAATCCACCAAAGTACCCGCTTGGGTGGAATACGCAATTGACCGCTAAAAAGCGGCATTTTTGTTGCAGAGCAAGAAATTTCTTCCTGCTCTGCTCTAGAGAGTTCCGTTTACAGCAAGTCTTTTGCTGTTTTTACAACATTTTCGGCGGTGATGCCGAAATGTTGGAACAATTCGGGGGCGGGGGCGGATGCCCCAAAGCTGTCCATCCCGACAAATCCAGCCTTTTCGCGACGGCCACGCTCGTCAATCAACCAGCGATCCCAGCCGAACCGCACGGCGGCTTCGATGCCAACGCGTACC
>CAZBBZ010000247.1:0-4864 GCA_964489925.1 uncultured Rhodobacterales bacterium | reverse complement strand
CTGGCTCCTGCTCGGTGACCGGAGCACCGTTCCCATTCGCCATTGGCAACTTCGCGGACACAGGCTTTGCTTCAGCAGGAGCCTGACCGGTCGCTGCTTCGCGATAACCTGCGATGAAGTTTGCACCCATCCAGCGGAAGATATAGTCAACGACACTCTTCGCAATTCGCACATCAGGGTTCGTCGTGTGCCCCATTGGCTCGAAGCGAGTGTGACTAAACTTGTTCACCAAGACTTCGAGTGGTACGCCGTATTGGAGACCCACGGACACGGCGATGGCGAAGTTGTTCATCATCGCGCGGAAGGCGGCGCCTTCTTTGTGCATGTCGATGAAAATCTCGCCCAGCTTGCCGTCTTCAAACTCGCCTGTGCGCAAATAAACCTTATGGCCACCGACGATGGCTTTTTGCGTGTAGCCTTTGCGACGATCCGGCAGACGGTCGCGTTCGACTTTGGCGATTTCTTTGATGATGACCTTTTCGATCACTTTTTCGGCCAGAACCGTGGCTTTTGCCGCCGGGGTGCCGCTTTCAAAGATTTCTTCTGCATCTTCGTCGTCGTCGATCAGTGCTGCCGCAAGTGGCTGGCTGAGTTTTGAGCCATCCCGGTAAAGCGCGTTGGCTTTGACGCCCAAGGACCAAGACAGCTCATAGGCTTCTTTACATTCCTCGATGGTGGCGTTGTTGGGCATGTTGATGGTTTTGGAAATCGCACCAGAGATGAACGACTGCGCTGCGGCCATCATGCGGATGTGGCTTTCCACGCTTAGGAAACGCTTGCCTTTCTTGCCGCAAGGGTTGGCGCAATCGAACACGCTGAGGTGTTTTTCGTCCAGATGCGGCGCGCCTTCTAGGGTCATTGTGCCGCAAACATGTTCGTTCGCCGCATCAATATCCGCTTTGGCAAACCCAAGGTGGGACAAAAGATCAAAGGAGGGGTTGTTCAGCTGGGCTTTTTCGACGCCAAGGGTTTTGATCAAGAAGTCTTCGCCCAGCGTCCATTGGTTAAAGACGAAGCGGATATCAAAGGCGGTTGGCAGAGCTGCCTCTAGCTTTTCAATCTCCGCGTCGTTGAACCCTTTGGAGCGCAGGATCGAGTGGTTGATGCCCGGTGCATTGCCAAGCGTGCCGTGACCAACGGCGTAAGAGATGATCTCTTCTACCGCAGATGTGGTATACCCCATCGCTTCGAGCGCGGATGGCACAGAGCGATTGATGATCTTGAAGTAACCACCGCCCGCAAGTTTCTTGAACTTCACCAAAGCGAAGTCAGGTTCGATGCCTGTGGTGTCACAATCCATCACCAGACCGATGGTTCCAGTTGGCGCAATCACGGTTGTTTGCGATAGCCGTGCTTTTCGCCGAGCTTGACCGCTTGGTCCCAAGACTTTTTCGCTAAAGTTACAAGGGCTTGGTCAGGACAGTTCGCGTGATCCAGTTCAACAGGTTTGACGGCCAAATCTTCAAAGCCATCCTGTTCGCCATAAGCGGCGCGCTGGTGGTTGCGCATGACGCGTTTCATTTCATCCGCATTGGCTTCATAGCCCGGAAATGCGCCGACTTCCTTGGCGATTTCGGCCGAAGTTGCGTAAGCCACACCTGTCATGATCGCCGACAAAGCGCCGCCCAAGGCGCGGCCTTCTTTGCTGTCGTAAGAATGACCCATGTTCATCAGCAGGCCACCGATGTTGGCATAGCCAAGGCCCAGCGTGCGGAATTTATAGGACAGTTCAGCGATGCGCGGAGATGGGAATTGCGCCATCAGTACCGAGATTTCCAGGGTCAGCGTCCAGATGCGGGTCGCGTGGGTGTAATCCTTGGCGTCAAACTTGCCGTCCTTAAGGAAAGTCAGCAGGTTCATCGAGGCCAAGTTACAGGCGGTGTCATCCAAGAACATGTATTCAGAACAAGGGTTTGAACCGCGAATTTCACCGTCGTTCGGGCAGGTGTGCCAAGCGTTGATGGTGTCGTGGAACTGGATACCCGGATCCGCACAGGCCCAAGCTGCGTGACCGATTTGATCCCACAAGTCGCGCGCTTTTAGGGTTTTGGATACTTTGCCGTCGGTGCGGCGCAAAAGCTCCCAATCCGCATCATCGCGCACGGCTTGCAAGAAGCTGTCGGTGACGCGCACAGAGTTGTTGGAGTTTTGACCTGCAACGGTGACGTAAGCCTCTGAATCCCAATCTGTGTCGTAGGTGGGGAATTCGATGCTGGCGTAACCTTGGCGTGCGTACTGCAACACCCGGCTCACGTAAGTTTCTGGAATTGCAGCTTTTTTCGCAGAACGGATCGCGGCTTTTAGACCAGCGTTTGCCTTGGGGTCTGTTGCGTCGTCTTCTTTGCCATCCCATGCGCGGATCGCGGCAAAGATGTCGTTCAGCTTTTCTTCGTGCATCTTAGAGCCTGCAACCAGCGAGGCTACTTTTTGCTCTTCAACGACCTTCCAGTTGATGAAGTCTTCGATATCCGGGTGATCCATGTCGCAGATCACCATTTTCGCCGCACGGCGCGTTGTGCCGCCCGATTTGATGGCACCAGCAGCGCGATCACCGATTTTTAGGAAGGACATCAGGCCAGAGGACTTGCCGCCGCCCCCAAGACCTTCGTTGCCCGCACGTAGGGACGAAAAGTTCGTGCCTGTGCCAGAGCCGTATTTGAACAAACGCGCTTCGCGGACCCAAAGATCCATGATGCCGCCATCGTTTACCAGATCATCCGCAACGGACTGAATGAAACAAGCGTGGGGCTGGGGGTGTTCGTAGGCAGATTTGGATTTGGTCAGTTTGCCGGTTTTGTGATCCACATAAGAGTGGCCCTGTCCCGGTCCGTCGATGCCGTAAGCCCAGTGCAGGCCGGTGTTGAACCACTGTGGGCTGTTGGGCGCGGCCATCTGGCGCGCAAGCATGTAGCACATTTCGTCGTAATAGGCGCGTGCGTCGGCTTCAGACGTGAAATAATCGCCCTTCCAGCCCCAATAGCACCAAGCGCCTGCAAGACGGTGAAAAACCTCTTTGGCGCTGCGCTCGCCGCCCATACGGGCGTCTTCGGGCAATTTTGCCAGCTGCGCGTCATCTGGAACAGAGCGCCACAAGAATTCTGGCACGCCTGCCTCTTTCACGCGCTTAACAGCGGCGGGAACGCCTGCTTTGCGGAAATATTTTTGCGCCAGCACATCGGCGGCGACTTGGCTCCAAGAGGTGGGAACTTCGATGTTGTCTTGGGAAAACACCACGGATCCGTCTGGGTTGCGGATTTCAGAGGTGGTTAGGCGGAATTCGATATCCGCATATGCACCGGAATTAGACCCGGAAACTTCTTTGGTAAAGCGACGCTGAATTTTCATTTCGGTAACTTGTGCCCCGTGTGTTTCTTTTTTTGTGTAGCGGAATTCTCTAGCGGTCACCGACGCGAGGTCGGATCTAGCGGTGGTCCCACATAATGAAGTGCTATCCGCCAGTAATGGTGAGGCAAGAAACTAGATATTGTGTCCCAGCGATCAGCCTGCACAATCTGGCAAATCCGGCCTTGTCGGGTCAACGGAAAAATTCACAAAATCGACACATTTTGTGGTTGACGTTTTTTTTAACACAAAATCATGGGGTTGTGGTGGAAACCCGGCAACTAGGCATTTCCTTACCCAAGGTCAAAAAACGGTGATTTTACAGCTGTATAAATAGGGATTCTGAATGTCTCGTTTAATATTACGCTTAGATTGCTCGACACAACATATAGTAATTTTTGAAAAGTATTTTTCGCCCAAAACGGTGCTTTTGACCAATTTAGTCAGAATCAGTTCAGTTGATATTTAAGCGAAGTTTTTGTCGGTAAGGCTGCAACGGCGCGCAAAGGATTGATTGAAACTGCGGCTGGTTCAGCGCATCGGGGAAATGCTGCGCCTCTAAACAGACACCTGCAAAATTTCCGTAGGTCTGTTGATCTAGTCCGGGGACCGGAATTTCCATGCTGGGCGCATTAAAAAGCTGAATGCCTGGCTCATCCGTCCAAAGGCGCAATTCTAACTTCGATTGATCACCCCTAAGAATCGCGGCTGGTTCCGCAGTATTGCGATCTGTGCGCAGAGCGACATTCACATCAAAGCCAGATCGGTCAGGATCACGGGACGCAATCGAGGTCGATTCGCGAAAATCCACGGTCGATCCCTGAAGCGGGCGTTGCTGTCCGGTGGGAATCAGATCGGCATCAACTTCTGTATAGCTGGTCGCATCCACCCAAAGCCGGTGATCGCGCACATCCCCCTGCCCGTCCAGGTTGTAATAGTTGTGTTGCGCAAGGTTGATGGGGGTCACGCGATCAGGTGTTCCGGTCATATCATAGATCAGATCATGGCCGCTCAGCGTTACGATCACCTCAAAATCAACCGCGCCGGGATAGCCCATTTCGCCGTCAGGCGAATGATATGTCAAACGCACCGCGTTTTCCCCCGGCTCCATCGTCCAATTCACGTGACCCAACCCTTTTGGGCCGCCATGCAAGTGATGCGCGCCATTGTTGATCGCCAGTTGATAGGGTTGCCCGTCCAATTCGAACTTCCCCTTGGCCGTGCGATTGGCCACGCGCCCGGCGATAATGCCAAAGGATTTGGAATGGTTGAGATAATCCTCAAGCGAATTGAGCCCCAGAACAACCGGGGTTCCGCGCACGCGCCAATCTTGGGTGATCGCCCCTAGCGAGAGGATCGACACGGACACCTCGTCGTTCTTAAGGACCGCTTTTTGGACGCGAAGCCCGTTCGCGTCACCGAATTGCGTGATCTGCGTCATAAGCGGCATCCTTATATAAAGGGAAAAGGTGAGAGGCTGGACAACGACCCAAACGGGACTCGTTACGGCTGCTTCCTTCCG
>CAZBBZ010000246.1:0-4885 GCA_964489925.1 uncultured Rhodobacterales bacterium | reverse complement strand
TTTGAACCCTATTTTCAAGCGCAGATTTGCACCCAAACCAATCGTATAATTGGGGTGGAAGCTTTGGCTCGCTGGCTCGATCCGGAAAAAGGCCTACGCCACCCCGAAGAATTTTTTCCCTACTTGATAGAAGCAAACCTCATGGGTCAGCTGGACGCGATGATGATCGAAAAGTCATTGGTCGCGATCGGGCAGTGGCGTGAGGATGGGGTCGAGGTGCCCCGTGTTTCAATCAACGTATCCGCCCAGTGGTTATCGCGCCCAGATATTGTGGAACACGCAAAATGGCTCGTGGATGATGCAGGGCTGACGCCTGACCAAATCGGTTTTGAAGTGCTAGAGGATGCGGTCAACGAGGTGATGACAAGCGATACGAAAGACACATTTGCGCGGCTCAAAGATGCGGGGTTTCACGTCGCGCTTGACCATTTTGGCACAGGGGATGCGTCGATTTCAGGGCTGCGGCAGGTCGCCTTTGATCGGGTGAAAATCGACGATAGTTTCGTGGTGGGCATCGACACCAACCCAGAGGTTCGCACAATCTGTTCCGCCTTAATCCATCTACTGCTTGATCTAAACTTGGAACCCATGTGTGCAGGCGTCGAAACGACTGCCCAGTTCGACACGGTTGCAAAACTTGGCTGTAACTTGTTTCAAGGCTTTGGCGTGGCCCGGCCCATGTCGGCTGCTCATTTCGCGGTATGGGCAGAAGATTACGCCCAAAACCTGCCGACCACCCTAACGGCCTAAGCGCACCCCTTATCAGCCGCCTGCAAACCAGTTTTGTTTTGAATAGTTATAGGGTTGGGGCTGCATTTCCAGATGCAAACGCGCGCCAATATTGCTGTGCGCGCGGGCCACGTCTTCATTCAGTTCCACCCCAAGACCCGGTGTTTTGGGCGGCTCAATGTGACCATCTTCCACGCGCATGGGGTTATGAACCAGCTTTGCGTGAAAATCTTGGCCGTTAGATATGCTTTCTGCAATCAACAGATTTGGCAGCGACGCACCAAGCTGAATATTAGCAGCCCACTCAATCGGACCTGCGTAAAGATGAGGTGCCATTTCAGCATTAAACGCTTCGGCCATAATCGCGATTTTTTTACCTTCCCATATGCCACCTGCGCGCCCCAAGGCCGGTTGCAAAATCGACGCCCCGCCCGTGCGTAAGAGCGTGGCGAACTCCGCTTTTGTGGTTAGCCGTTCACCGGTTGCGATCGGCACGCTGGTTGCAGCCGCGACTTTCGCAAATTCGAGCAAGTTGTCCGGCGGGCAAGGTTCTTCGAACCACAAGGGGTCATAGGCCTCGATCCGGCGCGCAAGCCGGATTGCGCCCGACGTCGTGAACTGCCCATGCGTGCCAAATAACAAGTCCGCGCGGGGGCCAACGGCGGCACGAATGGCTTTGCAACAGGCCTCCGACTGGTCGAGGTCGTACATCGCAGGCTGGTGACCATCATAAATCGTATAGGGACCAGCGGGATCAAATTTTAGCGCGGTAAAGCCATCATCGACCATTTTCAAGGCCGCTTCCGCCAACCCAGCGGGATCTGCAAAAAACGTCTGCGGATCGTGCGCCTGTCCATCATAGGGATAGATATACGAATAGGCCCGCACGCGCGGGTTCACCAGCCCCCCCAGCAGTTCATGCACGGGCTGTTCAAGAGCTTTGCCGACAATGTCCCAACAGGCGATTTCCAGACCAGAAAACGCGCCCATGACCGTGGGATCGGGGCGCTGCGTGAAACCCGAGGAATAAGCAGAGCGGAAAAACTGTTCGACCCGGTTTGGCGGATGGCCTTCAAAGTGGCGCTGAAACACATCCTCAATCACAGCTGTCATGGCTTTGGGACCAACGGTTGCCGCATAAACCTCGCCATAGCCGACGATCCCGGTGTCCGTGGTGAGTTTGACAAAGATGAAATAACGCCCGCCCCAAGTGCCGGGCGGCGGGGCCACGACGAAAATCTCTAGGTCTTGCAGCTTCATCTAGGCAATCTCCAAAAGCTTGCGCTTAGTCAAACATAATCACGTTGCGCCGCGCCAATCCTTTTTTCGTATCCGCAAAAGCGTCGTTGATCTGGTCAAGTTTCCAGCGGCCAGTGATTAGTTCGTCCAACTTCAAGCGCCCTTGTTCGTACATATCAACGATCCAAGGGATGTCGCGCGCCACATTGGTTTGCCCCATGGATGAGCCCAAATAGCGGTAACTGCCGTCGGCAACATCGGCGGGTTCGTATTCAACCATCGCTCCGGATGGCGGAATACCAACGAGCACCACCGCGCCGCCCTTGGCCAAAAACGCTTGCGATTTGGCATAGGCTGACGTCACGCCGACAGTGACGAAGATATAGTCAACACCGCGCCCGTTATTCAGCGCCTTAACCTGTTCGATGACATCCGGCGCATCTGCCAGCACGCCATCTGTGGCACCAAATTCTTTGGCGGCCTCCAGCTTTTCTGGATGAAGATCAAGGGCGATGATTTTGCGCGCACCGGCGAGTGCGGCCCCTTGGATAGCGTTCAGCCCAACGCCCCCTGCCCCCATCACAACAACCGTGTCGCCAAGGCCAACTTTGGCGGTGTTCACAACCGCGCCAATCCCCGTAATCACCCCACAAGAAATAAGCGAGGCCACATCAAAGGGCATGGTTTTGGGGATCACGGCGCATTGGCTCGGGTCCACGACAATCCGTTCAGCGAACGCGCCACAGTTCATGGCCCGCACGACTTTTTCGCCCGTCGCGCTGGCAATCGGTGATTGGGATTTATCCCAGTCTTGGTCGCATTCAGACCGTGCGCCGCGCGCGCAAGACGGGCAAGACCCGCAAGACCGGATCAAGGTCACACAGACATGATCGCCAAGCGCAATGCCCGAAACATTTTCACCAACTTTCGTGACCACGCCAGCGGCTTCGTGTCCATAAACGGCGGGCAATTCGCCACCCCAGATGCCAGCCGCGTAAGACAAATCAGAATGACAAATCGCAACTGCGTTCATCGTCACCTCAATCTGATCTGGACCGGGCGCGGCGAGTGTCACATCCTCGATCACAAGGGGATCTCCGAACCCCCGGCACACAGCAGCTTTCATCTCTTACGACCTCATGCGGCTTGAATTGGCGTCAAAGAGCGGCGTGGGCTGCAAGGTCATGTCCAGCTTGTCCCCAAGGATTTCGACCTGCCAACCGTCCAAGTCTCCGGCAATTTCTTTTGGTACATAGCCTTGGGCCATCGAACAGCCCTGCCCGTGTGCATAGCCGCCGGATGTGATCCAGCCTTTCACCTCGCCGTTGTGCCAGATCGGTTCATCCCCGATCGCATCGCTATCCTTGGCCGCAACCGTGAAGGTCACAAGGCGCAAATTTCCGCCCTCGTCCCGTTCTTTCCGGGCTGCCACCTTGCCGATGAAGTCGGCTGGTTTGTCGTATTCGATAAAGCGATCTAGCCCCGCTTCGACAGGTCCATAGATCGGGCGATATTCGCGGCCCCAACTGGACCAGTTCTTTTCAAGGCGCATGGAGTTAAGCGCGCGCAAACCGAACGGTTTGATCCCGAACTCCTCGCCCTCGCTCATCAGGTGATGCCAGACATAGCGAGCATAGTCGGTTTTCATCCAAATCTCGTAGCCCAGATCACCCGTGTAGGTGACACGGCCCACCATGCAGGGCGCGTGGCCAATTTCCATGTTGCGATGCGCCATAAATTTGAACGCTGCGTGGCTGACATCGGCCCATGTCACCTTGGCCAGCAGATCACGCGCTTTTGGTCCAGCGATTGAAATTCCGCACCAGCCAAGGCCCATGCTTTCGACCGAAACGCCGTCCATGGCGTGGCTATCAAAGTGGCGCAGGTAGTATTCTTCGGCCACACCAGAGCCCGCTAAGAACCAGTTTTCATCGGAATGGCATGCGATGGTGAAATCGCCAATCAGCTTGCCGTTTTCATTGAGCATCGGGGCCAACACCATGCGACCGGGCTTGGGCAAGCTGGTGGCAAATAGCTTATCAAGCCAGGCTTTTGACTGTGGCCCGGTAACCGCAAACTTACCAAAGCCAGAGATATCCATGGTGCCAACGCCGTTGCGCACCGCTTTCACCTCGGCCCCTACATGATCGTGATCCGTGGAACGACGCCAGCTGAATTGGTCCTCGACCCCGCTTGGCGCGTACCAAAGCGGACTTTCCAGTCCAAAGCCCGCGCCCATCTGCGCACCAAGTGCCAAATGCGTGTCGTATAGCGGGGTCGTGCGCAAGGGCCGCGCGGCAGGGAGTTCTTCGTTCGGGAAGCGGATGCGGAAGCGGCGGGAATAATTCTCGCGCACCTTTTCGTTGGTAAAGCTCAAGGTCGCCCAATCGCCAAACCGCGCGATGTCCATGCCCCACACATCAAAGCCCGGATCACCATCGACGATCCAATTCGATAGCGCCAATCCAACGCCACCACCTTGCGAAAACCCGGCCATGACCGCACAAGCGGACCAATACCCCTGCAATCCGCGCACCGGGCCAACCAACGGGTTGCCGTCAGGAGCAAAGGTGAAGGGGCCATTAATCGCTTCGCGGATGCCCACATTTTCAAGAGCGGGAAAATGCTGAAAGGCCACTTCTAGGCTGGGGCCAATCCGGTCAAAATCAGGTTGCAGCAGTTCTGAGCCGAAATCCCACGGTGTATTATGAGGCTGCCAAGGGGTGGCCGCGCGTTCATAGGTGCCCAACAAAACACCGTTGCGTTCTTGGCGAGTGTAAATTTCGCCTTCAAAGTCGATGATATGGATCATCTCTTTTCCGGTTTCTTTGTTATAGGCGACAACTTCAGGGACTTCTTCGGTCAGCAAATAGTGATGTTCCATCGCCAACACAGGCAGTTCCAGCCCGACCATGCG
>CAZBBZ010000245.1:0-4888 GCA_964489925.1 uncultured Rhodobacterales bacterium | reverse complement strand
GGCCTTCAAGGTCTTGCCTATTGGCACAATGGCATGAAGCAAATGTCGGCAAACGTGCCGCTGGTTGCGCCAACAGATGCAAACGGTCTGAAATTCCGCGTTCAGTCATCTGACGTTTTGGTCGCACAAATGGAAGCGATCGGTGGCTCGCCACAAAAGATGGCCTTTGCCGAAGTTTACGGCGCGCTACAGCAGGGCGTTGTGGATGGACAGGAAAACACTTGGTCCAACATCTATGGCAAAAAGTTCTTTGAAGTTCAGGACGGTGTGACACAGACCGACCATGGCATCATCGACTATCTGCTTGTGACCAATATCGACTGGCTAGAAGGCTTGCCAGATGACGTGCGCAGCCAGTTCCTGACAATCGTTGATGAAGTGACAACCACACGTAACGCTGAGTCGACTGCAGTGAACGAAGAAGCCAAAGCTGCGATCATTGCGGCTGGTGGTGAAGTGCGCACGCTAACAGGTGAGCAGCGCCAAGAGTGGGTTGACGTGATGAAGCCAGTTTGGGCGAAATTCGCAAGCGATGTGGGTCAAACCAACATTGATGCCGCGCAAAAAATCAACGCGATGACCAACTAAGACCATCCCAAATCACTGATGTTTTCAAGCGCCGGGTCCTGCCCGGCGTTTGTTTGAAAGGAGGAGTGTCATGGTTGGTGGTGGCAAAGGCCCAATAGGGCTGATTGATCGGATCGAGGAAACCGCAATCGCAGTGATCCTTGGAGTTATGACACTATTGACGTTTGCCAATGTCGTGGCGCGTTACGGGTTTAACTCAAATATTTTTTACGCTTTGGAATTGACCGTGTTTTTGTTCGCTTGGCTGGTTTTGCTGGGCGCGAGCTATGCGGTGAAAAAGACGCTGCATTTGGGCGTGGATGCGATTGTTGGCATGGTGAACCCGCGTGCAAAGCGCGTGATGGCGCTGGTTGTGGTTGCTGTTTGCCTTGCCTATTCGCTGCTTTTGCTCAAGGGCGCTTGGGATTATTGGGCGCCTTATGCGAACCTTTATCCAACCTCTGGGCGTTGGTTCCCGACAGGGTTCGAACAGGTGCGTGGTCAAGGGTGGTATGAAACCCAAGACATTCCCGTGCCGGGCTTTATGCGCTGGTTAGAAGGCGCGTTTAACGACGGCGATGCTTACGAAAAAATGCCCAAAGTGGTGCCTTATCTGGTGCTGCCGCTATCAATGGCGCTGCTGGTCTTGCGCTTTGTCCAAGCCGCACTGCGCGTTTGGCGGGGCGAGCAAGATATGCTGATCGTGAGCCATGAAGCCGAAGAAGAAGTCGAACAAGCGGCTGCCAAAATGAGGGAGCAAGAGTAATGGAAATCACGCTATTATTCGTCATGGTGATCGGCTTGATGCTGATCGGCGTGCCAATCGCGATCTCGCTTGGATTTTCGTCGATTGTGTTCTTGTTGCTGTTTTCGGACAGCTCACTAGCATCCGTGGCGCAAACAATTTTCGAAGCCTTTGAGGGCCATTCGACCTTGCTTGCGATCCCGTTCTTCATCCTTGCATCCAGTTTTATGTCCACAGGTGGCGTGGCCGAGCGGATCATCCGCTTTTCCATTGCGCTCGTGGGGCATTTCCGGGGCGGTCTGGCGATTGCGGGGGTTTTGGCTTGTATGATCTTTGCCGCGCTTAGTGGCTCGTCACCGGCAACCGTGGTGGCGATTGGGTCCATCGTGATCGCTGCGATGCGCAAAGTGGGCTACACGAAAGAGTTTGCCGCAGGTGTCATCGCCAATGCAGGCACGCTTGGCATTTTGATCCCGCCCTCCATCGTGATGGTGGTTTATGCGGCGGCCGTGGAAGTGTCGGTCGGGCGTATGTTCTTGGCTGGCGTTATTCCCGGTCTGATCGCTGGCTTTATGCTGATGGTCGGTATTTACGTGATGGCGCGCATCAAGGACATGCCCAAAGGTGAATTCGCCGGGTTTCGAGAAATCGCAGATAGTTTCCGTCAAGCGATTTGGGGGCTGTTGTTGATCGTCATCATCATGATCGGGATTTATGGTATTCCCGGCCTAACAGGTGCGATTTTCACCCCGACAGAGGCCGCAGCGGTTGCGTCGATCTATGCCTTTCTGGTCGCAAGTTTCATCTACCGGGACATGGGGCCGCTTGCGGGTGACACACGCTTAACCTTGTTGCAAAAGCCGCAAGCCTTGATCACGGCGTTTTGGCACAAAGATACGCTCAACACCCTGCGCGATGCGGGGAAGTTGATTATCACCCTGATGTTTGTGATCGCCAATGCGTTGTTGCTAAAGCACGTCATCACAGATGAGCAAATCCCGCAAAAGATCACCGAAACCATGCTCGCCTATGGCTTTGGTCCGATCATGTTCTTGATCATCGTCAATGTGATCTTGCTGATCGGTGGACAGTTCATGGAACCGTCCGGCTTGCTGGTGATCGTAGCACCCTTGGTGTTCCCGATTGCCATGGAGTTGGGCATTGATCCGATCCATTTGGGCATCATCATGGTGGTGAATATGGAGATCGGGATGATTACGCCGCCTGTTGGATTGAATTTATTCGTGACAGCGGGTGTGGCGAACATGTCGATGATGGGTGTGGTGCGCGCAGCACTGCCGTTCCTTGCGATCATGTTCCTGTTCTTGATCTTGGTCACTTATGTGCCAGCGATTTCAACATTCTTGCCCAATGCGATCATGGGGCCGGAAATTATCGCAAAGTAAACAAACGACCAAGGCGAGGTTTTGCTTTGCCTTGGTCAGCCCCCGTTCAGAGCCAGGCTCGAACGGGACTAGGGCCACTGCATAAAAATTGCTTGCATCGTTGCGCAGGCGCGGCAACTCTGATGTTCGACAAAGGGGATGCAGCGCGCAATGAGCGACAATCATCACATCGACGGTTTGCAATACGCCAATTGGTCCGAAAAGATCTTTCGCCAAATGCGTGCAGGCGGCGTGGATGCGGTGCATGTCACCATCGCCTATCACGAGATGTTTCGCGAAACGGTTGCTCGTATTGAGGAATGGAACCGCCATTTCGAAAACTTCCCTGATTTGATTGTTCATGCACGCACGGGCGCAGATGTGCGCGCGACCAAGGCGTCGGGGCGCACGGCGATCATCTTTGGCGCGCAAACGCCTGCGCCGATTGAGGATGACATCGGGCTGGTGGAGATCATGCACCAGCTGGGCCTGCGGTTCATGCAGCTGACCTATAACAACCAATCCCTACTCGCCACGGGCTGTTATGAGGCCGAGGATACAGGCCTGACCCGCATGGGGCGCGAAGTGGTGGCAGAAATGAACCGCGTCGGGCTTGTGGTGGATATGAGCCATTCGGCAGAGCGTTCAACTTTGGATGCGATCGACACCAGTGCGCGGCCCATTGCGATTACCCATGCCAACCCGACCAGTTGGCACCCGGCGCGGCGCAACAAGTCTGATGAGGTGCTGCGGGCCTTGGCGGGTCGTGGGGGTATGCTTGGGTTTTCGTTTTATCCTCATCACCTAAAAGGTGGCTCTGACTGCACGCTTGCGGATTTCTGTACGATGGTGGCGAAAACCGCTGATGTGATGGGGGTCGAAAATCTTGGGATCGGCAGTGATCTTTGTCAGGATCAACCAGATAGCGTGGTCGAGTGGATGCGCGTCGGGCGGTGGACCAAAAAGATAGACTATGGCGAAGGCTCGGCTGCCGCGCCCGGCTTTCCGCCCCAGCCGACATTTTTTCGGGACAACCGAGATTTTGCAGGCTTGGGGGACGGCCTGCGCGCCGTTGGGTTTTCCAAAGATGAAACCGCAGGCATCTTGGGCGAAAATTGGTTGCGGTTCTTTGATGAAAATTTCGGGTCGATGACGTGACCCAGTTGCGCCCGCCCAGCCAAGTCATGCGATTGTCGCGGATGGGTAGCGCGCATCAAACACGTTTAAGCTTTATGCGGGTGCTGCTGCGCAAGATGCACGAAGCGGGATGGCAAACAGACTGCCCGGTTTGGGACATTGACGCGCAGGGCGTGGGCTATGCGGTTTATCGGGTGCGCGGCAGCGGGCAGTGTTATTCGCTGGTGGCTTTTGCGCATGATCTACCGGACGAGCAACGGTCTGATCGGGTGATTGCAGAGGCGTGGGATGCGACCTTTGCTTTGGTGGATGGAGAGCCGAGCGCGCAGGATTTGAAGCGGCTAGCCGCGAATGTGCCGCTTCAAGAAGCTGGGCGCGTGTCGGACAAAGAGCTGGTCTTGTCGCGTGCCAATCGGTCTGTCCGGCTGTGGGATCATGTTGTGGAGCGGCTTGCAGCAGGCGCGCAGCCCGATCCGACCTTGGTTGATGATGTGGGCTATCTGATGCGCACCACGGCGGTTTACGGGTCGGGCAAGTTTGGCGCGGCGGACTTTCAAACGCTGGCAAATCGCCCGGTGATCGGCGGCCCGTTTCGCGCGGAAATGCTAACCGTCTGGTTGATCCGCGCCTTTGTCTTGGACTTGGTCGAACATATGGCCCAGATGCGCGGCGGCGTGCGTGCGGTGCCGCTAGAACCCTCAACGCGGCGCTGTTTTGGCGTTGGAAACTCCACAGGTTTGGGCATGGCGCCTTTCTTGGTGAACCACCCCCAATTGTTAAGCGCTTGGATGACCGCGCGCGAAACGGCCCTTGCCCGCGTGCGGGCCTTGCCGCGGATTGACGAGATATGCTGGCAAGGGTTTGCGGATGCCTTTTTCAAAGCACGCGGTTTGGTGGCCAAATGGACCTCGGCCCATCCCATGCAACAAAAAAAGCTGCATGATTTGCGCGGTGATTTGGCGCGGATGGGCGCGGTTATGGATGCGTTACCCGAAAGCTGGGACGCGCTGTGGCGCTGGGGCGAACAGGCGTTAAGCGCCGAGGGGCAAGAGCT
>CAZBBZ010000244.1:0-4897 GCA_964489925.1 uncultured Rhodobacterales bacterium | reverse complement strand
CTTTCACGGATCATATTGCGCTGACCGATTTCAAGCGCGCTGTCTTCGCCTTCGAACTTTAGGTCTTGGGGTTGATGACCAATGCTCGCAAAGGGCCAAATGATCGTCCCTGACCCGATATTGGTGCGCCCTGCGACAACCACATGGCTTTTCAGCTCGACACCATCGTGCAAAACAACCTCTGCCCCCACATGGCAAAACGGACCGACTTTACAGCCCGAGCCGATGGTAGCGCCGGGCTCGATAACGGCGGTTGCGTGGATATCTGTGTCTGCGCTGCCCAGCATCCGGTTAGACGTCTTCGGGCGGCAACATCATTGCCGTATAAGAGGCCTCGGCCACAAGCACGCCGTCGACTTTTGCTTCTCCGCGAAATTTCCAAACGCGACCGCGACCGCGCAAAACCTCCACATGCAACTCAAGCTGATCGCCCGGCACAACAGGTTTGCGAAACTTCGTTTCCTCGATGGACATAAAATACACCATCATGTTTTTGTCGATAGCATCCAAGGTTGCCACCACCAGCACACCAGCGGCTTGCGCCATCGCCTCGACAATCAAAACGCCGGGCATAACCGGATTGGTGGGAAAATGGCCGGGAAAAAACGGCTCATTGGCCGTCACGTTTTTGATGCCAACAGCACTTTTATGCGGCACCACATCGCGCACTTTATCAACCAACAAAAATGGATAGCGATGCGGGATCATCCGCTTAATTTCTTGAATATCGAAAGACGTTTTATCGGTCATTTGTTTGGCACCTACCTTTGATATTCGCCTAATCCAAGCCTGCGGCCTTGTCCATCCGCGCGATTACATCATCCGTGATGTCGACGTTCGGCCCTGTAAAAAGCACGTTCCGTTGTTCAAAAATCAAAGACGCGCCGCGTTCGGTCATGATTTGCGCAACGATTGGCACGACGTCCGCAAAAAAGTTCTTTCGAATGGCTTCAAATTCCGCCGCCAAAACCTCTGCCGCGCGCACGTCTTCTTCGCGTATCGCCACAACCCGCGCATCAAATTCTGCCGCGAGTTGCTCAAAGGTTTCCGGGTCCAGCTCTGATTTGCGCTCTGCCAGCGATCTTTCGTCCGCTTCTAGTTCAGCTTCCAAAATACTCGCCCGCTCAACGCGTTGTTCTTTTTGGCTTTCTTCTTCGGCTAGGATCATTTTTCCCTTTTTGCTGTCGCGCAACAGTCTTTCTTGGCTCAACACCAAAACGTCCTGTGCCGCAGCTGCCCGCTCTTGGGCCAACAGCGGCTGGATGGACAAGGTCCACCCAGCTACCATCAAGGTTAAAAAAACAGATAGCCGCAACATGAGGCCTTAGCCTCTAGAAACGCGTATCGATCGTGATCCGGAAGTCTTCGGTTTCATCATAAGACTCCTTTTCAATCGGCCAAGCCCAGTTAAAGCGCAGCGGACCAATCGGGGTCGTCCAGAACAATGAAACACCCGCCGCCGAGCGCCAGATTTGGCTATCGTCAACCGCGCCCATAGACCCGGCCGTGTTGTCCAAATCCCAAACCGATCCCATGTCAAAGAACAGGCCACCGTAGATGCCATATTCTTCGGGAAGGCCAAGCGGGAATGACGCCTCAAGCCGTCCGACTGCAAAGGCATTGCCGCCAAGGGCATCATCAACGTTGCCACCAGCACCGCCACAAGCGGTACAAGTGTCCCGTGGGCCAACGCCACCTACCGCGAAACCGCGCAGGCTGTTGCCACCCAAGAAGAACCGATCCGTAATCCGGCTTTCCCCATCATAGGCCAGCACGCCACCTTCTAGTTCTGCCGAAAATACGAGGTCCTCGTTCAAAGCAGAGGCAAACGCTTTCACCCGGCCTGATGTTTTGGAATAGGACGTATCGCCCCCCAGACCTGCAAATTCTTGCTCCAGGCGCAGTCTGAAACCGCTGCGCGGGTCAATCGGGTTATCACGCTGATCCAAGGTATACTTAAACGCCACCGAAGATGTCGTCGCCTTGCCCGGCGTAATCAACGCAGACGCGTTTGCATCAACATCACGAATTTCATCGTTTGAAATGTTATACAGCACTTCCAACCGGCTATCTTCGCTCAGCGGGAACGCAACCCGTGGGCGGAACCCGATGTTTGTTTCTTGGAAGGATGATTCAGTCCGATCAACTTGGCGATAGAACACATCAACACCCGCCAACAAATCACGATCTAGGAATGCTGGTTCTGCGAATGAAAACGCCAAGACGCGGGATTTCTCGGCCACGCTAATTTCAAACGAAAAGCGCTGACCGCGCCCCAAGAAGTTTGACTCAGAAAGCGAGATTAGACCGTTAACACCGGAATCGGTTGCGTAACCCACACCAAAACTTAACGATCCCGTCGGACGTTCAACAACATCCACATCAATCACCGCACGTTCAGCGCTCGACCCTTGGCGCACGCGCACTGCGACGCTTTCGAAAATGCCAAGCCCACGAATGCGATTTTCCGCTTCACGAACATCACGACCGCTTAGGGGATCACCCTCAACCACATCAAACTCGCGGCGAATAACGCGATCAAGTGTTTCGGTGTTGCCCTCAATGTCGATACGCTCAACAAAAACACGCTGCCCGCGAATGATTTCGAAATTCACATCGATGGTGCGCGCATTGTCATTGCGATTGACCCGTGGACGAACTTCGGTGAATGGAAATCCATCCTCATCCACCGCAAGCGCGATGCGCTCAACGGTTTCGTCAACGTCAGTGGCGCTGTAAACACTGCCACTGCTCATCTTGACCAAACGTGCGTAGCTTTCAGCGTCGATATTGCTGATTGCCGAACTCACGCCCACTTTGCCGAACTTATACTCCGGGCCTTCGATAATGTTAAAAGAGATAAAGAACCCAGACCGATCCTGAGCCAGCTCCGACACGACAGAGCGCACTTGGAAATCGACGTGGCCGCGATCCAAATAGAACTCGCGCAGCAATTGGCGATCCAGCTCTACACGATCCCGGTCATATGACCCGTTGGACAAAAACCGTGTCTCGCCAGTTTCAATGACGCGACGCAGACGGTTGTCCGAATATTTTTCGTTGCCAACAAAGGCGACCCGCTGAACGCTGGTCACCCGGCCTTCTTGGATTTCGTACAGCACATCGACCCGGTTATCGGGGCGACGAATAAGAACCGGTCGAACCTCGGCCGAAAACCGTCCGCTTGCGCGGTAAGCTTCGACAATGCGCAGCGCATCCGCTTCTGCAGCCGCCGCGTTATATGCCTGACGCGGCTGAAGCTGCGTCACGGCTGCCAAAGCATCGTCATCCAATTGCGAGTTCCCCTCAAACGCCACCGCGTTGATGGTTGGGTTCTCGACAACATTAATTGTCAGACGTCCAGCATTTGGCTGAAGCTCTACGTTTTCAAACAGCCCGCTATCAAAAAGATTTTGCAGCGCTTGGTTCAGCTGTTCTGGTGAAACCCGCTCATTGGGCGAGATCCCCGCAATGACGCGAATGGTATCCGCTTCAATACGTTGATTACCCGAAACATCTATTCGCGAAAAACTCGTCGAAACTTGCGCCTGAGCTTGCTCGATTGGGATAATTCCCGTCGTGACAGCCGTTACAGCGAAAAGCCCCGCCAATGCCGAACGGACCAAAGCCTGTCTGCCCGCGCGCATTCCTGCGTTCAATACCCTCATGTGTCTCCCCCGGTTCGTTGGCCGGATTTCACCCTATTGCGGGTGAAGTTATAGTAACCTTTGTATGTCGTTGTACGTAGCAAACAACATTAATGCCAGTAATAACATAAATCCAATGGACATTGCCATATTCAGTATTCTTGGGTGTGGCGGGCGGCCCACAACGGCTTCGTATGCGTAAAAAATAAGATGGCCACCGTCCAAAATCGGGATCGGGAACAGGTTTATCAGACCAATGGCCGTGGAAATCAGCGCAACAAGCTGAATAAACTCGATAATACCTTGGGTCGACATGTCACCTGACACCACAGCAATGCCAACCGGCCCATTGATATTCTTAAGCCCCATCGCGCCGCTGATCATCTTGCCGATGCCTTTGATCTGCAAAACGATGATATCCCAAACGGCTTCAAATCCATGCGGGATTGCACGCCAGAACGGCACAGGATCGGTTTCTGAAACCACCCCAAGCGCGCCCATCACGCCAATCAGCACCTTTTTGTAAACGTCACCATTCGCGTCCATCCGTTCCTGCAAAAGCGGCGTGACCATCAGCTCGGTCAGTTCGCCATCGCGCAAGACTTCCATCGTCAACTCGCGATCTTGCGCCTCCAGAACCAGCGCTTGCAGCTCATAGAACGTCGCAATGCTCGTCCCATCAACTTTCGTAATCAAGTCACCGGGCTTCAAGCCCGCTTTACTGGCAGCCGAAAGCGGCTCTACAAGCGTGACCCGTGGCGTGAACAAATAGGGCGCCAAAACATCCCGCGCCTGCCCATCGCGACGCACGGTCAGGGCAATATCCGCAGAATCCCCGGTTTCTTGCACGACTTTGGCGATTTCACCAAAGGAAGCCACCGCTTCCCCGTTTACCGATAGAATTTCATCGCCCACGCGCAAATCATGCTGCGGTCCCATTTCAACGGTCAATTCACCAACGATTGGTTGCTCTGTTGGCTGACCGCTCCACATCACCAGACCGGCAAAAATAAATCCCGACAGGATGAAGTTGAACAAAGGCCCGGCGACAACCGTTAACGATCTGCTCAGCACACTTGCAGCGGGGAATGAATTGGAATCCGTGTTGGTCGCAGTGCCATCATCAAACGAGGCGGCATTCATGTCGCCCTTAAATTTGACGTAGCCCCCGAGCGGCAAAAGCGCGATTTGCCAAACAGTCCCGCGTTTGTCGGTCCACTGCTTCAGCGGTTTGCCATAGCCAACGGAAA
>CAZBBZ010000243.1:0-4908 GCA_964489925.1 uncultured Rhodobacterales bacterium | reverse complement strand
GCGACATCGAAGGCTGGACCCCAGCTGTCGTGCTGCTGGTTGGTGAAAACGCCGTGCGCATCGGCATTGAAAATGTGCTCGAAGACGACGACGGTCATTTTATCCCCATGTCCGACATGACTTGGGCGCGCCCCATCAACGAAAACGGCAAACCGGGTCGCCTTGCGCGCACCCCCAGCGATTTGTTGAGTTTAGGCGATGTGATCCACGTCAAACCGATCATCGCCGATGGCGCGTTCCAGCGCTGGTCCTTGCGCCAAGTCCCCGAAGTCCAAGGCGCTTTCATGGCGATGGATGTGCGCAACGGGCGTGTGCTGGCCATGCAGGGCGGCTATTCTTATCAACATTCGGTCTTTAACCGCGCCTCCCAAGCCACGCGCCAACCCGGATCGTCCTTCAAACCCTTCGTTTACGCCGCCGCTTTGGACAGTGGCTATACCCCGGCCACCGTGGTCGTGGATGCGCCCATCGAAGTGGAAACATCCGAAGGCATCTGGCGCCCGCAAAACGCTTCTAAGCAATTCTACGGCCCCGCGCCCCTGCGCACAGGGATCGAGCAATCTCGTAACCTTATGACCATCCGGATCGCCCAAGATATCGGCATGGACGTGGTCGGCGATTACGCCGAACGCTTTGGCGTTTATCGCAACATGCCCGATATCCTCAGCTATTCGCTGGGGGCGGGCGAAACGACCCTGTTCAAAATGGTCGCGGCCTATGCGCAATTTGCCAATGGCGGCTTGCAGGTCGAACCGACCCTCGTGGACCGGGTGCAAAACCGCTACGGCGACACGATTTACCGCCACGACCGGCGTTATTGCGAAAACTGCGGCGCGATCGAGGATGCAAACGCCGATCCCATCGTGGTGAATAACGCCAGCCGCGTGATGGACCAAGTGACCGCCTATCAGCTGACCTCTATGATGCAAGGCGTGGTCCGGCGCGGCACTGCGGCCAAAACCGTTGGCAAACTAGGCCTGCCTTTCGCAGGCAAAACCGGAACCACCAATGAAGCCAAGGACGCGTGGTTCATCGGCTTTTCCCCCGAACTCGTGGCGGGCTGCTACATCGGCTATGACACGCCAACCCCTATGGGCGAAAAGGCGGGCGGAGGCTCGCTTTGCGGCCCGGTCTTTGCGGACTTCATGGCAAATGCGTTGAAAAACACCGGCAATTTCAAATACCGCCAGCCGCCCGAAACCAGCTTTGTGCGCATTGATCGGTTTTCAGGCGCACGTCTGGGCGATAGCGAAACCGGCGACAACGTGATTACAGAACTGTTCCGCTGGGGCGAAGAACCCGATTACGGTTTTGCGGGCGCATTCGTTGACGGCGGCTTTGCTATGGGGGCGGACATGCTTATGCTGGACAGCAACGAAACCACCACCATCACCGTGATCGACAACCAAGGTCAAAGCCAAGAGCGCGAAGTGCTGTCCAAACCCGGCTTTGGATCCTTGTCCTCTGGCGGGCTTTACTAGCCACCTGATCTTTATCTGAGCTTCACTTAGGCCGATCCCCTTTACCGGGGCGTCCATCACGACTAAAACGACCGCTCGCTTCGAGCAGGAAAAGAAACCACATGCGCGCTGAAATCGAAAACCTAACAGCTGAAATCGAGAAATCCCTCGATCTGCTAAAGCAACGCATGGGCTGGGAAACGGCGGCTTTTCGTCTCGAAGAGCTAAACGCCATGACCGAGGACCCAGAGCTGTGGAACGACCCGGCGCGCGCCCAAAAGCTGATGCGCGAACGTCAAACCTTGTCCGATGCGATTGACGCTTGCGAAGGCATTGCCACGGATCTCGCCGATAACCGCGAGCTGATCGAGCTTGGGGAAATGGAAGACGACGCCGAAGTGGTGGCTGACGCGGAAACCGCCCTAAAAACGCTGGCCGAAAAAGCCGCGCAAAAAGAAATCGAGGCGCTGTTGAACGGCGAAGCCGACGGCAACGACACCTTTATCGAAGTGAACGCAGGCGCGGGTGGTACGGAAAGCTGCGATTGGGCCTCTATGCTGGCACGCATGTACGTCCGCTGGGCGGAACAACACGGCTATAAGGTTGAGCTGATTTCCGAAACTTCGGGCGATGAAGCGGGCATCAAATCCGCGACATACCGCGTGAACGGTCAAAACGCCTATGGGTGGATGAAATCCGAAAGCGGCGTGCATCGCCTCGTGCGCATTTCGCCCTTTGACAGTAACGCCAAGCGCCACACCTCGTTTTCATCGATCTGGGTTTACCCTGTGGTGGATGAAAACATCGAGATCGACATCAACCCTTCGGACATTCGCGTGGATACCTATCGCTCTAGCGGGGCAGGCGGGCAGCACGTGAACACCACCGATAGTGCGGTGCGGATCACCCACGCGCCCACGGGCATCGTGGTGACAAGTTCCGAGAAATCCCAACACCAGAACCGCGCAAACTGTATGGCCGCCCTGAAATCCCGGCTTTACGAGCTGGAAATGCGCGAGCGCAATCAAGCGATCCAAGACCAGCATGACGCCAAAGGCGATGCGGGCTGGGGCAATCAAATCCGCTCTTACGTGTTGCAGCCTTACCAAATGGTGAAGGATTTGCGCACAAATGTGGAAACCTCTGACAGCAAAGGCGTGCTGGACGGGGATTTGGACGCTTTCATGGCCGCCGCCCTCGCCCAAGAGGTCACGGGCAAGTCCCGCGCCGAAGCACAAGCCACCGACTAATCGTAAGGAGCCACACCCTTGGCACGCCTATTTCGCTTTCTAATCACCCACGGGGTCGCATTGGCCATCGGCTTTGCGCTTGGCATTTACGCCCTTCCTATTTTGACAGCGCCTCCGGCCCCGGATGCGGAAATGCTGGAACAGCAAGCCGCCAATGCCGCCTTTAGCGCCGAATTGACCCGCGATTTGCGCGGCAGTGATTTTCTGCATTGGGGCGAGGGGCGGATCAGCGTGTCACCCAACCAGATCATCCATGAAGGCAAGCTGGCACCGGGTCCGGATTATAAGCTTTATCTAACCAAAACGCTGGTGGATCACGAAGACACATTTGTCCGCGATGACGCCGTGCTGGTTGGGGATATCAAGACCTTTGGCGGGTTCATCTTGGACGTCCCCGCAGACGTGAATATCGAAGACTATTCCGCCGCATTGGTGTGGTGCGAAAGCTTTTCCGAATTTATCACCGCCGCCAGTTACCGCTGATCCAAGCCGCGCGCGGTCCCCAAACAAAACGCGCAACAACTGGTTTTCCCGCGCATTGTGAAGGCGAATGCGGTCATGGGCAGGTTTATTCTGGTAAGGGTTTGTTAACGAACTGACGAAAGTTGCTGTACGGGATGTGTACAAACGGTTTCGCCGTTAGGCGAATGCGATCATGGGAAGGGTTACTCTGGTAAGGTTTTGTTAATAAAACACCAACAAGTGCTGTACGGGATGTGTACAAGTTGTGTACGGGATGTGTCTCTTAAGAAGGCGCCGTAACAAACTGGTTTCAAACGATAAAATCATGAAAAATAGACCAAACAGTCAAAATCCGGCGCATTTGGCACCCATTTTAAGACTTCGTTAATAAATCAAAGCCACTCGGCATCCGCGCAATCCAGCGCTCACCCAATAAAAAAGCCGCGCTCCGTTGCCGGAGGCGGCTTTTTTAGTCTCTTAAAGCGAACCGCTTAGGAAGCGGCTTTTTTCGCTGTATTCGGGTTCAGCGGGTCGTCTTGACGCTGAACTGATCCTTCAAAATGCGCACCGCTTTCGATTGCGATCGTCTTGTGGATCACATCGCCTTCAACACGCGCAGTAGAGGTCAAACGCACCTTCAAGCCACGAACACGGCCAACGACGCGGCCATTGACCACAACATCGTCCGCAGTCACTTCGCCTTTGATGGTCGCGCCTTCGCCGACCGTCAGCAAATGTGCGCGGATATCACCGTCGATTTTGCCTTCGACCTGAACGTCACCGGTTGTCTTGATGTTACCGGTGATTTCCAAATCCGAAGACAGAACCGAAGGAGCCGGTTTTGCTTTGGGAGCGGCAGAAGTGACGCTCGACGTCGCGGGTTTGTCCGCAGTTGTTGGTGTCGCCACGGGAGCCTCACTATTTTCTTCAGATGTTTTTGTTTTAGAAAACATTTCTAGCAGCCTTCATATATTGCATCGGGTTTACGGGGGTGCCGTCGACGCGAATCTCATAGTGCAGATGAGTTCCTGTACTACGTCCAGTGTTACCCATGCCACCAATTACGTCGCCTTTCGAGACTTTTTCACCTCTAGTTACTGTAATTTTGTTAAGGTGTGCGTAAACAGTCTCAAATCCAAAGCCATGACGGATTTTTACAACATTGCCATAGCCAGATTGCTTGCCCGCAAAACTAACAACACCATCAGCCGTCGACAAAATCGGTGTGCCGCGTGGTCCGGCCAAATCTTGGCCCTTGTGTTGACGCGCGCGTTTGGTGATTGGATCGGTGCGTCGGCCAAAGCCAGAGGTAAACCGCACTGTGCGTTTCACTGGCATCGCAAGCGGAATTTGTGCCGCCGCCAGTTGCATCAGATGCGCGCGGTCAAATTTTTCCATCAGCAGACGGAAACGATTGTAAATCGGGTCTTGGTCCTGACCACCGGGCATCGCTGCCGGGATCAACGGACCTCCTTCGCCATTATATTGACGACGCACTTGGTCCAGCAGGGCGTCTACATCTTTGCCGCTGGTGCGCAGCAAAGTTTCAAGCGGATCTAGCGTGATCAACACCGCATCTTCAAGCTGGCTGAAAATACGGTCTTGGCGATCCGCGTTCACACGCTCGCGAAATTCCATATTGGCGATGGTTTCGGCCAAATCATCCACTGTCTGGCGCTCGCCGGGTGCTAGCTTCGAGCGTAGCTTCCGAATAGACAACTCTTCGATGGTGCGTT